>JBDKFF010000063.1:0-4893 GCA_039798865.1 Bacteroidota bacterium | reverse complement strand
TCTCCTGCAACAACAATGAACTTTGTTTTTCCTTGTAACCCACCTCGGCGAAATTCCAGATTTTCTGGGCGATTTGACCGTATTGGTCGGAGCGATTCTGAATCGATTGAATTACTTTCTTTTTATCAGCTTCTTGGCTAAATAGATTAAATGCCAAAAGAAACAAAGCGGCGAATGCCCATACGCGTTTAGTCATTAGTTTGATGTTTAGTAGGTACAATGAACTTAAATTTAGCAGGAAGAATTTTAAATTCAAATGTATCGGAAGCTAATACCTCGCCATCCACTTGCGCGCGGAGTACGCGATTGCAGACGATGCGCTCCGACTTGATTTTAGAAAATCGTATAAAAGGTAAGTTGACATGTCCGCCCGACTGGATAATGGGCATATAGAACAAACGCTTCCAAACCGGTAAAGGATCACAGGTAAGCATATCTAATTCTCCATCTTGCACGTCGGCACTTGGAAAAAATAGAAAGCCCCCACCCGCTCTCGCACTATTAAAAACCATGCACAAAAAAACTGGCTTGGATCCTTGAATTTCATAGGTCTTAAATCGAAACAAGGCTGGAATTGCCGCTAGATAATATCCCAAAGCACCCCCAATCCAACGAATCGCATCCATCGCTGCCAAAACCTCCCCCTCAATTCCAATTCCAACACCATTCAAAAACAACATCGAATTCACCTGTCCGGCATCAAAGCCCTCAGAATGCCCGGCAAGCACTGCATTGAGATGCATCTCTTTGGAAATCTTGCCGTATAGTTTCCAATAGAAATCATTACCCGTCCCCCCTTTGAATAACGCGATGGGAATCGAACAATCCGGATAGCGATTGACAAAATAATTGAACGTGCCATCCCCACCCATCACCCATACCTCATCAAAACCGTCTAAAAATTCTGGCCATTTTTCATCATAAACAACTAAAGAAAAATCAACATGAGCACGGACCCAAGTAACATAGGGATGTAATTGAGTTCGTTTATGTGGATTTATGAGAAAAGCAACCTGCTTCATGAACAATCTTAATTTGAATAATTTAAAATAAACCAAAAATAATACCACAAGCAAATCGCATTCTTCTTTCAAATAATTAAAAACGTATAAATTTTGTATGTTTATAGCATGAATAACTCCTACCCTACTGCGATCATCACCGGCGCCTCTCGAGGTATCGGACGGGCCTTAGCCATTTTACTTGCCCAACATAATTTTCAATTAAGTCTGATTTCCCGCAATGTAGGCGAACTCAAAGACCTTGCCGCGGAAATCACCGAGATGGGACATCGCCCCTTGTATTTTGCGGGGGATGTTTCGGATGCGGCTTTCGTCCAACAAGCCGTTGAGAAGACAGCACATACCTTTGGAAAAATTGATTACCTAATCAATAATGCAGGCGTCGGGGCCTTTGGAACCACGGAATCCTATACCGAGGAAAAATGGGATCAGGTATTTGATACGAATGTCAAAGGGACTTTTTTATTCTCCCAAAACGTATTGAGTCACATGAAAGCTGCCAAAAAAGGGCATATCATTTCCATCGCATCCGATGTGGCGAAACGCGTTTTTGACGGAGGCTCTTTGTATTGTGCATCAAAATATGCCCAGCATGCCTTTACGGAAGCCTTGCGAAAAGAGGTGCGCAAAGATGGCATCAAGGTTTCTTGTGTCTATTCTGGACTCGTCGACTCCCATTTTCACGCGGAGCCACAGGGAGATGCAAGTCACCAAAATTGGTTGAGCTCCGAAGATATGGCGAACAGCATCTATTATGTGATGAACCAACCGGCACATGTCGTGATCGATGAACTCATGATACATCCCTTATCGCAAGAATATTAGGCCAACAGTCTAGAACAGTTTGCCCTTGACGATTGGATTAATTAAATTTAATCTGAAAATAAACCTATTAGCATGTCATTACGAAAACCCTCACTCACGTTAAGCCAAATCATCAATATGAATGTTGGCTTTTTTGGTATTCAATATTCCTTTGGCCTCCAGCAGAGTGCGGTTAATCCCATCTATGATTTCTTGGGCGCAAGTCCGGATGAAATCCCCTTATTAAATTTAGCGGGACCGGTAACCGGTTTATTGATCCAACCATTTATTGGGGCTTTGAGTGACAGCACTTGGCATCCACGTTGGGGACGTAGAAAACCCTATTTCTTCATCGGCGCCTTGCTTTGCAGTATCTGTCTTTTGCTTTATCCTTTCAGCTCCTCGCTTTGGATGGCCGCCAGCCTCCTATGGATTCTCGATGCCGGAAATAATACGGCGATGGAACCCTATCGCGCTTTTGTGGCGGATAAACTCAATGAGGACCAACAGCCGACCGGCTTTCAAATGCAGAGTTTTTTCACAGGTTTTGGCCAAACACTTGCGAATTTATCCTTATTCATTTTCCCTTTAATTTTCATCGGTAAAACGGGCTCACTTCCTACCTGGGTATATGCCTCCTTCTTTTTAGGGGCGGTTTGTTCAATTGGTTCTATCTGGTGGAGCATGCGGACGACCTCGGAAATTGAACCCACTGCGGAGGAATTAGCGCAAATCCGGGCTAAAAAAGTAAGTGTAACCGAATCGATTTCCGAAATATTCCATGCCATTGGAGAAATGCCGAAGGTGATGTGGCAATTAGCACTCGTCTATTTATTCCAATGGTATGCGCTATTTTGCTATTGGCAAAATTCGTCCAAAAGTATTGCACTTTCTGTGTGGAACGCGACTCCCAAAAGCAATCCGGCCTATTACGAAGAAGCCGTTTCTTGGACAGGTTTAGTCAACGGCTGGTACAATATCGTTACTTTTTTATCGGCCCTCGCCTTAGCGAATTATGCGAAAAAATTTGGCGCCAAAACAGTACACATGACTTGCCTTGCATTGGCGGCTGCAGGATTTCTAGCCTTCCCACATATTGAAAATAAGAACCTCTTGTTTTTCGCCATCACCGGTTTCGGAATTGGCTGGGCGAGCATGATGGGAATTCCGTACTTATTGGTCGTGAGCGATATTCCTAAAGAGCGCTATGGGGTTTACATGGGCATTATCAATATGATGATTGTGATTCCGATGATCCTTCAAAATATCACTTTTGGCTTCATTTTAAAGAATTTTTTAGACAATGATCCAAGAAATGCCATTACCTTTGCAGGCGCGTTATTGGCCATTGCAGCCCTAGCGACCGCATTGATTAAACCATCCCCAAATAAAACTGCCTAATGAGTGTATTGTGTATTGGCGAAGCCTTGATCGACATGATTTGTACCGATAAGGGTTCAAGCTTATCCGACGGACAAAATTTCTTGAAAAAACCGGGGGGTGCCCCAACCAATGTGGCCGCGGCCATTGGTGCCTTAGGTGGTTCCGTTGCGCTTTCAGCGAAAGTTGGGAATGACCCTTTCGGCAAGCAATTAAATCAGGTAATGGAGGATTTTCAGGTAGACACTAAACATGTCCACCTCGATTCCAATCACTTTACCACTTTTGCGTTTGTTTCATTAATGCTCGATGGAGAACGCGATTTCGTTTTTAATCGCGGTGCAGATGCACAATTGAGCGTGGAGGAAGTTGCGGCTATCGATCTTTCTTCGACAAACATTATTCACTTTGGTTCGGCAACTGCCTTTTTGGATGGCCCGCTCAATGCAGCCTATTATTATTTGTTGGAGAGTGCAAAAAACCAAGGCAAAACCATCAGCTTTGACCCCAATTACCGCCATTTGCTATTCGGAGATAAACAAGAAAGCTTCATTAAACAATCCTGGATTTACCTAAAGCAGGCCCATTTCACCAAATTAAGTGATGAGGAAGCCATGCTCATTACGGGAAAAGCAAGCCTGGAAGAAGCAGCCAAAAATCTATTGGCCAACATCCCCGGTGTCTTTACAATAACACTTGGAAAAGATGGTACGCTTTTGGGACTTCAAGGCAAAACATACATCATTCCAAGCATACAAATCAAGCCGACGGATACCACGGGTGCCGGTGATGCCTTCGTGGGTGCTGTGTTATACCAATTAGACGAAGCATCTTTAAATCCTGCGAATCTGGAATTTGAGGATTGGAATAAAATTATCCAGAATGCTAACAAAGCCGGAGCCCGTACGTGTGAATACATGGGCGCCATGGAAGCATTTAAACATTTGAATAACAGCATTTTTAATTAATACCGTGTACAACCCAGCCCTCCAACAAAAGCTCCACGAGCTTGTAAAAACGCATAAAATCAAAGACGCCAAATTCGTAGAACGATTTACCGCGAATATCGATGATATCCGTTCTCACTTCCAGGCGATCTATGGTCAACATCCGCAGTCGGCAAGCCTATTCAATCAATTACTTGATTCCATTTGCCAAGCTTATGTAGACCGCTCGGAGGATTTGAAAAAACGCGATGCGGCGAAAGACAAAAAAGGCCAATGGTTTTTGAGTCAAGATTTGGTGGGGATGAGTTTATACGTGGATCGTTTCGCAGGAACGATTAATCAAATGCCGAGTAAATTACCCTATTTAAAGCAATTAGGGGTTAATTTTCTGCACCTGATGCCGCTCTTTAAAAGTCCGGAGGGTGAGAGTGATGGAGGGTATGCGGTGGAGGATTTTCGGGTGGTGGAGGACCGTTTGGGAACGATTGAGGACTTACGAACTTTCCAATCGACGTTGCAATCAGAAGATATGTACTTGATGATTGATATCGTTTTGAACCATACCTCGCATCACCATGAATGGGCGAAATTGGCGAAATCGGGAATCAAGGAATACCAAGATTATTTCTACATGTACGATGACCGTCGGATCCCAGATCAAATGGAGGAGACGATGCCGGAGATATTTCCGGAAAGTTCGCCGGGTAGTTTTACCTACGATGAGAAGTTGGACAAATGGG
>JBDKFF010000062.1:0-2720 GCA_039798865.1 Bacteroidota bacterium | reverse complement strand
AAGCATAGTCCAAACAACTGCTGAACAGCCAAATTATGTGTAATGATTCCTTGCTCAACGAGTTCGACGATCTCGACCAATTTCGCTGGAGTCAATTCAAAATCTTGGATACTGAGCCCTTTGTCATTTAAATGAGATTTCACGGGACCCATTAACCAGTTCGCGACAGGTTTATAAGACTTCGTCAATTGAGCTGCAGCTTCAAAATATAAGGCCATTTCGCGCGTTTCAGAAAGGAAATGAGCGTCATAAGCCGATAAATGATAGAGGTCAATAAACTTTTGCTCTTGTTCCCAAGGAAGCGTAGGCATTTGTTTACGAATATCAGAAAGCCATTGTTCTGAAATTTCCAACGGAGCCAAATCGGGTTCTGGGAAATAACGGTAATCGTTCATGGTTTCTTTCACGCGCATGCTATGGGTTTTCCCCGTATGGGCATCAAACGTGCGCGTTTCTTGAATCAATTTCTCCCCTTTGAGGAGAGCCTCTTCTTGTCGGCGACATTCATACTCAATCGCGCGCTGAATATTTCGCAGGGAGTTCATATTCTTGATCTCCACTTTGGTCCCAAGTGTCTTTGATCCTTTCGGCCGTAATGAAATATTAACATCGGCCCGGAGAGAACCTTCTTCCATATTTCCGTCGCAGATACCCAGGTAACGAACGAGTTTGCGCACTTCGGAAACCATGGCAAAAGCTTCTTCAGCGGAGTGAATAGCAGGCTCGGTCACCATTTCGATGAGCGGGGTTCCGGCACGGTTATAATCGATAAAGCTAAATGGATTATCACCTTCGTGAAGTGATTTACCTGCATCTTCTTCTAGGTGAATGTGATGAAAGGGAAGGGATTTGACACCTTCGGCCAAATGCACTTGAATAGACCCTCCGATACAGATGGGGGTTTTATCTTGGGTGATTTGATAGCCTTTCGGAAGATCAGGATAGAAATAGTTTTTACGGTCGAAATTTTGCCAACGGGCTATTTCACAGCCAAGGGCGAAGCCCATTTTGATCGCAAATTCGACGGCTTTTTTATTCAAATGAGGCAATGTGCCTGGATGACCTAGGGTAATCGGGGAAATGAGCGTATTAGCATCCCGACCAAAGCGAACGGGGTCGCTGGCAAAAATTTTGGAATCCGTCTGCAATTGGGCATGAATTTCAAGACCAATTACGGGTTCATAGATCGAGGATTGAAAAGTACTCACAAATTTTTTGGCTAATACGATAAAAAGTAGGTAAAGATAATAAAAAGCTTGGCGAATATAGCCTACGAAGCTTTCATTTTACACGTACAGGCCGATTTGTGTTTATAATTAACCCAGTAAGCATAGGCAACCGAACAGCCCAATAAAACACCAAAAATCCAATTGTAATTTTGGCTTCCCAAAAGGACTTCGAGAACTTTTAAACCGAGCGCAATTCCTAAAAAATATAAGGGCTTTAAGCGTTGATGCTTTTGATAATCTAAAATGAGTATGTAGGCGGCTAAACCAAAGCTAGATAGGACAAGCGACCATTCCACCCATGGGGAGAATGCTAAGGAGCCCAAAATGTAAGGTGCAAAGAAAATCACCAGGGGCATCGTTAAACAATGCACCGCGCATAGAAAGGAAAGGAATAAACCTAGCTTTTCCATTGGGATCATTTCTTGCACACGTTTATATTTAGACATTTACCTAACTATTTAATAGAAACCGGAAATTCCACATCTAGGTCGGTCGACCCTGCCTCTTCTGAACCATTTTTGGTGGCTTTTCCGTTAACTGGCGGCTGGTGCTTTAAAATAAGTTGGAACTTCCCATTTCCAGCAGCAAACTGAGATTTCACTTCGGATTTTAAGCCAATTCCAAGACCATTCTTATCAAGGTCTTTGATTTTGTGAGATAATAAACCCAAAGGCGTGGTTTTAAATACAAACAGATGCACATCACCTTCCTCAGCAATCTCCTCTGTAATATCAAAGGCAGGTTTTTTGGTCTCATCCAAAAGAGAAATATCTAAATCATAGGTATTACCCTTATCGAGTACAATAGGATCAATGGAATCTACGACACCATCCCCTTGCGTATCACGCCAATAAAATGTTTTTACCGGACTTGATGGACTAGTAATCGAGGTAAATTGAAGTTTTACCGTTGTAATTAGCTCGTTATCATCATGAGGTTCATGTTCTTCTTTTGAACAGCCAGAAAACAGCATTAAAAGCGCAGAAAGAATAAAAACTTGCTTCATTTAAGTATTAGTTGTTGAAATAGAGAGTAGATGAATTTATTCGGACACAAATATGCAACATTGTTGCAAAAGATGCAAGGGTAACCTTGAAAAAGGTTAGAGGTAAGAGGTTAGAGGTTAGAGCTAAGAACTAAGAACTAATCCTTCGGACTTGAAAAACCAGGTTATAGGTAAGAGGTAAGAGGTAAGAGTTTTCCTCCGGACTACTGCCCACTGACTACTGGAGAACTAAGAGTTAAGGACTAGGAGCTATGAGCTAACCCTTCGGACTTCGGACTTATTCCCTTCGGACTACTGCCCACTGCCTACTGACTACTGGAGAACTAAGAGCTAACCCCTTCGGACTTCGGACTTATTCCCTTCGGACTAGTGACTAGCGACTATTAGGCAAAAAAAAGACCCACACTTTTGGTGCAGGTCTGTTTGAATAACTTGGAGCTTACTTACTTTCCCGGGTTTGATCCCAGTATCATCAGCGGTGCGGG
>JBDKFF010000061.1:0-9246 GCA_039798865.1 Bacteroidota bacterium | reverse complement strand
ATCGTTTTGATTATGCTTTCCGTAACTACATTAAGCATTGGGCCTTCAAACACCCAACTCCTCGTGACTTCTTCCGTGCGATGGAAGACGGAGCCGGTGAAGATTTGGGCTGGTTCTGGCGTGCTTGGTTCTACGAATTGTGGAAACTTGATCAATCCGTGAAAGATGTGGTTTACATCGATCAAGACCCTACGAAGGGAGCTCTCGTAACGATTGAAAACCTTGACAAAATGGCGATGCCTGCGATTGTTGAGGTAGAAGTTGCGGGTGGTGCGAAAGAGCGCTTCAACTTCCCAGTGGAAATCTGGCAGCGTGGCGGTTCTTGGACATTCAAGACAGCGACCAATTTGCCTATCAAATCTGTAACAATCGATCCGGACCATGTCTTCCCAGACATCAACGGAAAGAATAATACGTGGAAGCCGGTTGCTTACAAAGCACCTAAAGCCAACTAACAAAAAAGCCCCGATGCGAGTCGGGGCTTTTTTTATTGCTTGTTCAAAATGCGACCAATGTCGTTCGCCTTGCCTAATTCCTCTTTCAGTTTATCGTAGCTGCCTGAGAGCATAAGTCCTTTGTATTTCAGCAGGGTATTAATGTATTCGTCCAGTACGTCCATGAGGTTGTCTTGGTTTTGATGGAAGATCTGTGACCACGTTTCTGGCGATGATTTGGCCAAACGGACGGTCGACTCAAATCCCGTGGACGCCAATTCAAAAATCCGCTCCTCGTTTTTCTCTTTTTCCAAAACCGTATTCGCCAAAGCGAACGAACAGATGTGCGAGATGTGTGAAATATAGGCCGTGTGAACATCATGGTCAATCGAATCCATGTAGATCAAATTCATGCCCAATCCATCCCGGTATAAACGTTCAATGGTCGAAGCAGCCTCCGGTGAACTCAATTCCTTATCACAAATCACACCGCGTTTTCCCGTAAATAATCCATCCACGGCAGCCTCGGGTCCCGAAAATTCCGTTCCGGCCATTGGGTGAGTTGATACGAATTGTGTTCGTTTGGGGTGATTTTTAAGCGCCTCGTAGACTGGTGTTTTCGTCGAACCGACTTCAATGACCATTTGATGGGGTTTCAATAGGTCTAAAACCTGTGGGATGATTTGCACCAATATATCCACGGGAGTCGCGCAAACAAATACATCCACGGATTGTACAGCCTCTTCCAAGGTTTGAACCTTATCGACTAAACGTAAGGAGAGTGCTTTTGCGGCGTGAACCGGATTGGCTTCAATACCAATTAATTCCGATGCCCAGCCTGAGGTCCGCAAGGCTTTGGCAATGGACCCTCCGATTAATCCGATTCCGATGATTCCTACTTTCTTAGATTCCATTGCTTTGATTTTTGATGCGATCAATCGCCGTTTGAAATACCTCTTCCTTTGCACAGAGTGAAATTCGGACATAGCCATTTCCCTGTGTACCGAAGATTCCCCCCGGTGTAATAAACACCGCATTTTCATCTAAAATTTTATCCGAAAGCGCGTAGCCTGATTCAAAATGGGCCGGAATACGAGCCCAAACGAACATGCCTGTTTGTGCCGGATCGTATACGCAATTCAATAAATCCAAAAGTTCAAATACCTTCTTTTGGCGCGATTGGTAGATTTTATTTTGTTGGGCAAACCAGGTTGCATCGGCCGACAAGGCCTTCACCGCAGCCTCTTGCAAAGGCAAGAACATGCCTGAGTCCATGTTGGATTTAAACTTTAAGACAGGTGCTAATAATTCCGCCCGCCCGAATGCTGCACCAATCCGCCAACCCGCCATGTTGTGGGACTTGGACAAGGAGTTTAATTCGATCGCCACGTCTTTCATGCCGGGGACGGCCAACAGGCTTATTGGGTTTTCGTTGAGGATAAAGCTATATGGATTGTCATTCACGAGTAGGATCGAATGCTTGATGGCAAAATCACGCAACTTCGCGAAGAATGCTAAATCCGCTTTGGCCCCTGTGGGCATGTGTGGGTAATTGACCCACATGATTTTCACCTTGGATAAATCTTGTCGGTCTAATGCCTCTAAATCCGGCAACCAGCCATTTTCTTCACTTAATTCATAGGCCTGAACAGTGGCGCCGGCCAAAGAACATGCCGCTTGGTAGGTTGGATAGCCCGGATTCGGAATCAAGGTGACATCCCCGGCTTCCAAATAGGCCATGGCGATGTGCATGATGCCTTCCTTGGAACCGATGAGGGGTAAGATTTCATTGGCAGGGTCCACGTTCACCCCATAATGTTTCGCATAAAAGGCTGCAAAAGCTTCGCGCAAAGCGGGAATTCCTTGATAACCTTGGTAGGCGTGATTCGCAGGATTTGCGGCGGATTGGGTCAAGGCCTCGATCGTTTCCGAAGAAGGAGCGAGGTCTGGGCTGCCAATTCCCAAGTTAATCACGGGAATGCCGGCAGCACGTAAAGACGCAATCTGCTTGAGTTTCGTGGAGAAATAATATTCCTCAACGGACTTTAAACGAGACGCGGGTGAAATGGAAAAGCTCATAAAATAAAAATGCCGACTCACAGGCCGGCGAAAATAAGTTAACATCAAAAACCTATCAAACCGGTTACGCGCAGACGTAATATCCTGCGTAATAATAACCTGCGTAATAAGTAGTCGAATTGAAATTCATGTCCCAAAGGTATGAAAAAAATGATTTTATGCAAATCCCTTCGGGAAAAGACCCTTTAATACTTGCGATACGAGTCCGGGCTCAAAGCCTTTCGACAAGCCGGTTCGATAGCATTTTTGGTATTTTTCGTTCGGTGTGCCTGTTTTTAGCGAAGCGGCTTTCTTTTCAAGCAATTGTTTGAGGGCCTCACTGTAATCCGTCTCCTCGATCTCATCCCAATGGGCCTGTATCTCCGAATCGGAAATCCCTTTTTTGCGCAATTCGAATTGAATCTTGCCACGCCCCCATTTTTTCTGGTTGAATTTTGATCGGATGTAAAGACCTACGAACCTACTTTCGTTTAGGTAATTATTTTCTTGAAGCCAATGAATGTATTCCTGCTCGTCGGCAGTGCCATCTAATTCGGTGATTTTCTGTTTGATTTCAGCAATGCAACGTTCCTGATAGGCGCAATAACGGGCCAATTTATTCAGAATTGCGCTATCCATGAGATTAGGATTCTTGCTCGTCGTATTGTTCGAGGTTGAATAAATCATTCAAGACATCCACCATTGCCTCTGAATCGCCACGTTTACAAGCAGCTTTCAAATGTATGATGGGTTGTTTGATGATTTTTTGGACTAAAGAGGCCGTAATTTTTTCTAGCTTCTCCACTTCCTCCGCAGATAAACCTTTTAGGTGACGATTGATCTCTTCCTTGCGAATTTGTTCCAAGGCACCTTTCAGTTTGTGGATGGTTGGGGAAACTTCCATTTCCTTCGACCAGTCATTGAAACTCTCAATGCTTTCTGCGATGATACGCTTCACATCGGGAATGGAAGCCATACGTAATGCCAAAGCCTCATCCGCACGCTCCTTCAAGGAGTCAATGTTGTACAACAAGACACCAGTGACTTTTTCAACGCCTTCTTCGATGCTACGAGGTACCGATAAGTCGATGAAATATTTGAATGAAAGCAATTGCATCGCCTTCAATTTTTCCTGTGTAATAATTGGAGAATCTGTCCGAACCGATGAGATGATGATGTCCGCTGCTTCGACTTCCTTACACATGTCCTCGAAAGGTGCCACGCGGAAGTTTTTTCCTTGGGCAATGCGTTGCGCTTTCTCCAAAGTACGGTTCATGACAGTTACCTCAGCAAAATCCTTGTCTTCGAAGTTTTTGCAAACATCGATTCCAATTTCACCGAGTCCTAAAATAAGGATTTTCGGTGCGGGTAAGGCTTGGGATAATTCCTCCGACAAGGCTACGGTTGCGTAAGAAACGGATGCCGCTCCATCACGGAACGAGGTTTCTTGTGCCACCCGCTTGTTGGAGTAGAAAATGGTATGCATTAAGCGATGCAAATAAGGGCCCGCCATGTTGTGGTCGGCCGCTAATTGATACGCTTTTTTGATCTGATTGGGGATTTGTAAATCACCTACCACCTTCGACTGTAAACCGGTAGCTACCTCAAACAAATGGTTTAAGGATTCATTCGTTTCGTTCATTTGAACGAAATAATTGAGGTATTCAGCTGTGTTAGGAATTCCCTTTTCGATTAGGAGAGCCTTGATCAAGGATACAGAGATATCTTCCTGGGAGGTGAAATAGAGTTCTGTACGATTACACGTAGAAACGATCAGCAATTCTTGCAGGCCGAAAAGGTCCTTACATTTCAATGTAAAAGCTTTGCATTCTTCCTCATTGAGTGCAACCATCTCACGAATGGTGAGTGGAGCGCTACGGTGTGAAATACTGACTGACTTAAACGGTGTGATCATTAATTATCCGGAATCAAAACTAGTTCACAAAAGTACAACGCAAAAATTAAATTTTGTCAAGTCTTTGCAATAAAATCGTAATTTAGATAAAGTTTAATTTCAACAACATGGACTTCAAAAACAAAACGGTTTTTATTACGGGCGCTTCGCGTGGAATTGGTTTGGCAATTGCTAAAAAACTTGCTTCAGAGGGCGCCAACGTGGTTATTGCTGCTAAGACGGCAGAGCCCCATCCCAAATTACAAGGCACTATTTTTTCCGCTGCCGCTGAAATTGAGGCATTGGGTGGGAAAGTGTTACCCTGTGTTGTCGACATACGTGATGAAAATCAGGTTTTAGCGGCTGTGGCCAAGGCGGTTGAGACCTTTGGAGGCATCGATGTTTTGATTAATAATGCTTCCGCTATTCAATTGACCGGTACGTTGGAAACGGAGATGAAGCGCTTTGATTTGATGCATGGCGTGAATGCGCGCGGGACCTATTTGGTTTCTCGGGCATGTTTGCCTCATTTATTGAAGTCGGCTAATCCGCATGTCCTCACGTTTTCTCCTCCTTTGAATTTTGAGGCGCGCTGGTTTCAGCACCATGTGGCATATTCGATGGCGAAATTTGGGATGTCCTTGGTAACCTTGGGTATGGCTGCCGAATTCAAAGGCAAAGTAGCCTTTAATTCCTTATGGCCACGAACCATTATTGCGACGGCTGCCATTGAATTTGCGGTGGGGAATGCGGAGATGTTGCGTTGTGCGCGTAAACCGGAAATCATGGCGGATGCTGCCTTTGAGATTTTAAAACGTGATGCCAAGGAGTGTACGGGCAATTATTTTATCGATGATGCGGTGCTAGCTGAGGCTGGCGTGACAGATTTTGCGCCGTATCGCGTGGACCCATCGGTCGACGAAAAATCCTTAATCCCTGACTTTTTTATTTAATGCACGCATACAAAGCTCCATTTTGGTTGCCGGATGGTCATAGTCAAAGTATTTATCCGTCTTTGTTTCGAAAAGTCCCCTTGACACATTCGCATTCCGAACGATTGGAATTGCCGGATGGGGATTTTCTGGATGTGGACTGGCATTTACGAAATGGGGAATTGCATGAGAAACCCTTGTTGATTGTCTCACACGGGTTAGAGGGAGACAGTCGGCGACATTACATCACCGGATTAATTCGTTCGTTTCCGGATTTTCATGCGTTGGCTTGGAATTACCGAAGCTGTTCAGGCGATCCCAATCGGAATCTTCGTTTTTACCACAGTGGGGCAACGGACGATTTGGATTTTGTGATTCAGGAGGCCTTGTCTCGCGGGGTAAAGGATATCTATCTGGCGGGTTTCAGTTTAGGAGGCAATTTGAGCTTAAAATGGTTGGGAGAAAATGGCAAAAAAGCATCGCAATTCGTTCGAAAAGCTGTGGCATTTTCTGTACCTTTGCATCTTTCCAGCAGTAGTCAGCAATTGACTCGTTGGGAAAACAGACTCTACACACATCGCTTCTTACAAACGCTATTAGAAAAAGTTACCGAAAAGTCGGCCCGGTATCCGCAGGATATCACGCCGTCTATGTTGGCGTCTATACGCAGTTTGTATGAATTCGATAATGTGATAACGGGTCCCTTGCATGGATTTAAGGATGCGGAGGATTACTATGAACGAAATAGTTCCTTGTATTTTTTGTCGGGAATTCGGGTACCCACATTAATTGTGAACGCGAAGAACGATCCATTTTTATCGCAGGAATGTTTGCCTGAACAAATTGATTCGGATTTTGTCCAAATCGAATTACCTGATTCAGGGGGGCATTGCGGGTTTTATCCGAGTAATTATCGGGGGCAAACCTGGGCTGAGCAAAGAGCTGCTGCATGGTTTAACGGAAATTGAAAATTGAAAAACATGTCAACCAAAGAGTTAGCGCAATTAACCATCGTCATTGATTTTGACAGCACATTTACGAAAGTAGAGGGTCTTGATGAATTAGCCCGAATCGCCTTGGAGGGGAATCCCAAGCAGGCCGAAATCGTAGGCAAGATTCGTGAAATCACCGATAAAGGCATGACGGGGGAATATTCGTTTGCGGATTCATTGCGTGAGCGTGTGGCTTTATTGCCGGCGAATCGTTTGCATGTAGATCAATTGATTGCTTACCTCAAAGGAAAAATTTCGGAATCCTTCAAGCGCAACAAGGCATTTTTAAAGGAGCACGCAGATCGTATTTTGATTGTTTCGAGTGGCTTTAAGGATTTTATTGTACCGGTTGTTCAGGAAATGGGAATCGCTGCCGAGAACGTGCATGCGAATACATTTACCTATGATTCTGATGGCAACATTACAGGTTATGATCATTCGAATTTATTGTCTCAAGATAAGGGCAAGGTTCGTTTGCTCCAGGCCTTGGCCTTAGAGGGGGAGGTTTTTGTGATAGGGGATGGCTATACGGATTATGAATTACGTGAGGCTGGATTGGCCAACAAGTTTTTTGCGTTTACGGAAAACGTATCGCGTAAGGCGGTGACGGATAAGGCGGATTTTGTGGTTCCATCCTTGGATGAGTTCTTGTACATCAATGGATTGAGCCGTGCACAATCTTATCCCAAGTCTCGTATCAAAGTTTTATTGTTGGAGAACGTCCACCCGAAGGCCGTTGCTTTGTTTACCAAAGAGGGTTTTCAAGTGGAGTTGTTGAAGGGCGCTTTAGATGAAGACGAATTGATTGAAAAAATCAAGGATGTCTCGATCATCGGATTGCGTTCCAAAACCAATTTGACGAAAAAAGTATTGGAGCATCCGAACGCATCACGCTTGATGTGTGTGGGCGCTTTTTGCATTGGTACCAATCAAATTGATTTGGCGGAATGTGAGAATCGTGGAATTGCGGTGTTTAATGCACCGTATTCGAATACACGAAGTGTGGTGGAATTATCGATTGGTCTGATGGTGATGTTGACGCGTAACATTTTCGAAAAATCAACGAAAATGCACGCGGGTGTATGGGATAAATCGGCGACGAACTCTTACGAGATCCGTGGAAAGAAAATTGGTTTAGTGGGCTACGGAAATATCGGAACGCAGATTTCGGTCATTTCAGAGGCTTTAGGCATGGAGGTTTATTTCTACGACATCGTCGATAAGTTGGCGCTGGGAAATGCGAAGAAATGCAATAGCTTGAAGGAATTGTTGTCGACGGTTGATTTCGTGAGTTTACACGTGGATGGCCGTAAGTCCAATACCAATATCATCGGAAAGCAGGAGTTTGGTTGGATGAAAGACAATGCCATTTTCTTGAATTTGTCGCGTGGCCACGTGGTAGAGATTCCGGCTTTGGTGGATGCGATTAAGTCGGGTAAGGTTTGGGGAGCTGCGGTAGATGTCTTCCCGTATGAGCCTAAGACAAATGATGAGGAATTTATCAATGAATTACGTGGCTTACCAAATGTTATTTTGACGCCACATATTGGAGGAAGTACAGAGGAGGCGCAAGCGAATATTGGGGAATTTGTTCCTTCGAAATTATTGCAGTTCATGAATAATGGTAGCACCTATGGTTCGGTGAACTTCCCCGAATTGCAATTGCCACCCTTGGAGAATGCACACCGTTTGTTACACATTCACCACAATGTTCCGGGTATTTTGGCGCAGATCAATAATGTATTTGCCAAGTACCATGTGAATATCATTGGTCAGTATTTGAAGACGACTGAGAAGACAGGTTATGTGATTACGGATGTGGCGAAAGAATATGCGGATGATATCGTGAATGAATTGAAATTGATCGACAATACGATCAAATTTAGAATGTTGTACTAATATGAGCACTTTTTTTACACCGGGTCCTGCGGCATTGTATCCTACTGTGGAGGCGCATTATGCCGAGGCATTTCGTCAAAACATCGGTTCGATATCGCATCGTTCGTCGGCGTTTCGTAAGATTTACCAGCATGCTGATGAGCAGTTGCGCATTCTTTTCGGATTACCGAAGGAGACTGCGGTTCTGTTTACGGGATCCGCTACGGAGATTTGGGAGCGTGCCATCATGAATACGGTGGAGCATGAGAGTTTTCATTTAGTCAATGGCTCATTCTCCAAGAAATTTTACGATTTCTCGAAAGAGTTGCATAAGTATGCCCATGCGATGCACAAGCCATTCGGGGAGGGATTTGATGCCTCGGAGGTAGAGGTTCCGGAATATGCGGAGTTGATTTGTTGCACGGCCAACGAGACGAGCTCGGGCGTTCAAATGAAGGCGGCGGAGATTCACAAAATCAAGAAAGCCAACAAAGAAAAATTGGTGATGGTGGACATGGTTTCCTCGGCACCGTATACAAACCTGGATTTTAAACTAGTGGATTCGGCCATGTTCTCGGTTCAAAAGGCATTTGGTATGCCGGCGGGTTTGGGGGTTTGGTTAGCCAACGAGAAAATGTTGGAGAAATCTGAGCGTATGAAATTACATGAGGGTATTGTTGGGACTTACCATTCCTTACCGAGCCTTTGGGAAAATTACAAGAAGTTTGAAACACCGGAAACACCGAATGTGATGGGGATTTATGTGTTGGGGAAAGTAGCAGAAGATTTCAATAAGATTGGGGTTGAGGAGATGCGGAAGGAGACGGATCGCAAGGCGAAGGCTTTGTATGATTTCGCCGCCAAATCATCGAATTTTGAAATATTTGTCGAAAATGTGAATCATCGTTCAGCGACGGTTGTGGTGTTAAATTGCAAGGGATTAGCGGGGGATGTCATCAAGCAAGTACAGGCGAAATCGGATATGATTTTGGGTTCGGGTTATGGCAAGATGAAGGAAACACAAATTCGAATTGCGAATTTCCCAGCCGTTAATTTTG
>JBDKFF010000060.1:0-2896 GCA_039798865.1 Bacteroidota bacterium | reverse complement strand
AGGTGAGATTTGAGCTCTTAGAAACCAGTTTTTTCTCCACAACATAGGCCTCCGGATTCTTTTCATAATCGGCATCATCCGCATCGCGGTATAAAATGGCTTCGTAGGCCGTGCCTGCATCCAAGAAATCCAATGGAATGGAAATGTTTCGTGCGTTTTCATCCGTGATAGAGCCGATAAACCAAGTATCCTTGTTTTTTGCTTTGCGCGCAATGGTGACGTATTCACCTGGTTCGGCCGACAAGACCTTTGTGTCATCCCAGTCGACCGCCACATCCTTGATAAACTGAAAGGCATCCATTTTTCCCTCATAATTTTCCGGCAAATCCGCCGCCATTTGCAAGGGACTGTAAATGGTCACATACAAGGCCAATTGCTTCGCCAAAGTCGAACGAACTTTTTGCGTCCGCGTCGAATCGAATTGATTCAATGACATATGGAATAATCCAGGTGTGTAATCCATCGGCCCACCCATCAATCGGGTGAAGGGGAGAATGGTTGTATGTTCGGGAACGATTCCGAGTGTTGGCGCATTGTTAAACTCCGAACCACGTGCCGCTTCGGCTGCCATCCAGTTTGGATAGGTCCGGTGTAAGCCGGTTGGGTGTACCGATTCGTGTGAGTCGACCATCAGGTGATATTTCGCTGCTTTTTCGGCCACGCGATTGTAATGATTTACCATCCATTGGCTGTCGTGATGCTCGCCGCGTGGGATAATCTTACCCACGTAACCGGTTTTAACGGTGTTAATCCCTTTGCCGACCATGTATTGATAAGCCTCATCCATGCGTCTTTCGTAATTGGTTACGGACCCCGACGTTTCATGATGCATGATTAAGCGTAGACCTTTGGATTGTGCATAATTTGTCAATGAGTCAATCGCATAATCCGGATAGGGGCTCACAAAATCGAATACATCTTCTTTCCAATTCCCAAACCAATCTTCCCAACCTTGATTCCAGCCCTCGACCAAAACTCCGTCAAAACCATGCTGCGCGGCAAAATCAATGTAGCGTTTCACATTCGCCGTATTCGCGCCATGTTTTCCGCCGGCTAAAGGCCAATTCGCCTTACCAATGTGCATCTCCCACCACATCCCCATAAATTTCTGTGGCTTGATCCAGGTGGAATCCCCGAATTTGGCAGGCTCATTTAAATTTAAGATCAATTTTGATTCCAAAATCTTTTCCGCCTTTTCACTCATGACCATCGTCCGCCAAGGCGTTGAAAAGGGAGTTTGTAAATAGGCCTTATTGCCCACGGCATCTGGCACCAAGGCCGAGGTGAATGTTTGGCTTGTTGGGTCCAAGCGCAGGTGCATCGCGGGATAATTGACTAATGCGGCTTCATGCAGATTTAGATAAAACCCGTTGGCCGACTTCATCATTAAGGGCGTTTGTACTGCATTTTTCCCCATTAAAGCCGTTACGGCTATGTCCTTTTCCTTCGCCGCGGCAGCCGTGGCATCGATCTCGCTTAGTTTGCTCTTGTTGTACGTATATTCGTTGGTGTCGTAATCCCCCGGAATCCAGAAGGCGGTGTGATCGCCTGACATGTTAAATTGGCTCAATTCTTGATCTACAATAAAATGCTGGAAATTGGCCTGCAACGGAAAGTGATAACGGAACCCCACGCCATCATCAAATACCCGAAAGATCAAATCTATGAAAACGCCGTTGCTCGTGGTGTGTAAGATCAATTCATTGTATTGATTGGTAATCTCTTTGACCTCGCCCCAAATTGGTTTCCAGTTAGCGGAAACCGAAGATGAATCGATGCTGTTGATCGTAAATTTCTTTAATTCCAACGCAGGTTTTTTCAATACGAAGCCCAGCGTTGAGTTCGAAATTACCTCTTTCCCCTTCATTTGAACCTGGTAGGCCAAAGAACCCTCAGGCGTTTTAACCGTGTTTAATTGGATCGATTTATTCGGGGAACTTAAACTAGAAATTTGCTGGGCGGAACTAGAAAAGGGGAGTATTGCCAAGAGTAGGCAAAACAATTGCTTCAACATACGTGTTTATTTAGGGTTACCAAAATTAGCCAAATCTTTCTTCATGCCCAATTTTGATAATTTGTAAATTCCTGCGTAAATCGCAGAATCAAAACTAAACCGATGCTTGAAAATTTAATCAATTACTTTTCTGCCATTCCTAGTGCACATCGTGCCATCATTTTAGCGGGAGGCATCACGTTCTTTTGGATCATTGAAGGAGGAATTCCATTGATTCGTTTTGGTTACAACAAATGGAAACATTCAGGTATCAACTTGTTTTTTACGCTGACGACTATCATCATTAATTTCGCTTTTGCAACGGTCATTGTATGGGGCAGCGATTGGGCGATTGCGAATAACTTTGGGGTATTGCCTTGGTTAGGAATGGGGGCATGGCCTGAATTGATCGTGGGTTTATTATTATTGGACCTCGTGGGAGCCTATTTCATTCATTGGATTGAACACAAAATCAAGGTGTTGTGGAAGTTTCACATGGTTCACCATGCGGATACGATGGTGGATACGACTACGGCAAATCGCCATCATCCAGGCGAGAGTGTATTTCGGGCGATTTTCACGCTCATGGGTGTACTAATTTGTGGTGCCCCGATGTGGTTGGTGATGTTGTACCAAAGCATTAGTGCCTTGCTTTCACAATTCAATCACGCGAATATCCGATTGCCCAAAGGACTTGATCAGGCTATTTCCTGGTTTATTGTATCTCCCAACATGCATAAAATCCACCACCATGTGGAGCGTCCGCAAACGGATTCCAATTATGGAAATATCTTCTCTATTTGGGATCGTTTATTTGGGACATTCAATGCTACGCCGATTGAACAAATTCGATATGGGCTAGATGTGCTTCCGGATGAAACAGCGGGGAGTTTTGGGTTTCAG
>JBDKFF010000059.1:0-4016 GCA_039798865.1 Bacteroidota bacterium | reverse complement strand
GCTTACTTTGTTTGGCAGGAAGTATAACCTACCTTTGCGTAGTTCCGGTCGAGTACAGCCTGTAAAGTGAAAAAGCGTACCTTGATCCCGATTGGCTCCATAGTAAGTAAATGGCATACACAAAGCCGCCAACACAGGATTCCTGACAGAAGGGCCGTTTCCAGACGGCACTCCGTTTCGAGTATATCAATATCATTGCTGCCGCGAAATTTGGGCACTTTTGCTATCGAAGAATGGGGGGAAGCTCACAATTTCCTTAACTTTGTTGCAAAACTGTTCCGGCAAACCCGACCACTTCAGAGACCTGTTACCACCCTGCATACAGGGCGCTTGCCTCGATTATCAATTGGGATGCAAGCGGGTGTTGTGTATGCAAACGAACAAAACGGGGCGGATGCCGAAAAGCAATAAGAGTAGCCAAAAACATTTAGAAAAGGCAGATTTCTATTTAACAAATTATTAACAATTCCAACCACACAATCAAACGTGCCAACCACTCAATGGGAATAAATCATCCAAATTGCCTGCTTGTTTCAGAAGGGTGCAGGTGGTACCTTTGAAACTGGGGCAGTGAATTCCTGGGTACGCCCCACCTGTATCGTCCTCGGAGTTATTTGTCGCGTGGGATTTACCTGAAACCACATTAAAAAGAAGTAGGGCGTGAGTCAGGATACGTGAAAGCCTGACTAAAACATCTCATCTTTTTATTATGTATCAAAAGTTTTTGGTTTTCATTATGCTTATTCTGGCACTCGGCTGCCAAAAGAACGAACTCAAAATCAGTAGCGATTTCAATTGTTCCAACGATACAGTCGAGGAAAGAGAAGGCGCAACCCCTGTTCAAGTTATTGACAGCACGCTCATTATTTCCAGTCAATGCCAATGAACAGTATTGGAGCCACTTACGACTTTTTCAAACAGTAAATAAATTCAGCGAACAAAGGTTGTGCGAAAATGACTCATAGGCGTCGTGCATTCGAACATATAACCTCTATTCAAAACTAAAAATTTCAAAACAAACACTTGTACAAATAATCTGTTTTTCGGAAACAAGAACAAATAGTTTGTCATGGCATTATTTTGATATTTTTGGTTTGTCTGCATAACGGTGGAATTCTCAACCACAGAATTTTTGAAAAATCATTAACCCGCTCTGAAAGGGGCAAAAACGTACCAAGTATGATATTTAATCAGCAAGCCATGAACAAGGCAAGAATCAAAATCACATTCTCAGGCATCTTAAGTTGCCTTTTCTTCTTCGCAGGCATGACAGGCTGCAAGAAAGAAACAGGGCAATTACCCGAAAGCCTATCCAACGCTGCTGTGCTGGACAGGAGCGAAGTGACCCCGACCGTTACCCACGGTATGCTCCACTTCGATTCTTTCGCAGACCTTTCTGCATTCACACAGTCACTTGAGGTAAAGGAGGCCGACACCGCGCAGGTGCGAAGTGCCTACACTACATTGGGCATCAACGTAAACGCTGAATACCTTCCCAATTTGACCAACTACCCAATTTGCTTGCTCAAAGAACAGGCGATCGGCGGTTACACTTCAGCCAGAAAAGCGGAAGAAACCGTAATCAACGCCGCACTCGACAACGGCGACGATAACATCAACTCCATTGTCATTTTCCCATTTTGGAAGACCGCGCTCAACTCAGACCGCGCTGTTCATATCGGGAACAGAATCTACAAATACTATGACAATGGTGGCATGGTGATTGTACTCAATAACGATTGGATGCTCTACAATGCCATCAAATCCATATCTTTTGAATCGCTCCGAGAGTCGTTCAACCTGATTGTCACCAGTGATGCCCGAGAAGGTTGGGACAAGTATTTCACATTCAATACTGACGAAAGCATCAATGCCGAGAAGAAGATTTCCCTTCCGCGCTTTACGTCCGCGCAGGGCTCAGACGGTAAGTTCACCATCGGTAACATTTCCTTAGTTGAATCAACGGCAGCTTCGGCTACTTTCAAATGGGTTTATTCGGACAATACCTCGTCCACGGGGCAAACCCCAAATAGGACGGTTAGCCAGAATGAAACGCTCATGGTCATTGTGGACAAAGGCTCTGGGCCAAATGATACGCTGAGCGTGACAAGTCCTCTTGTATGCAGCGTAGAATACTTCACCAATACCTACCTTTCCAACGGTCAGATTCGTTTCGAATTGCCTGGATATGTTCCCGGCGCTCCTGGCAATACCTACAACCTAAAGTGGATATTTAGCGATGGCTCGACATCTACTGCAAACCCGGTAACCAAAACTTTCAGCTCCAATGGCACCGTCACTTGTCAATGGCTTTACAAAAGTAGTGGGGAAGTTGCTTGCCAGTTTATCAAGCCCTTCGTCGTGAAGTGTGGGGATAAAAAATCGGTAAGTAGCATAAAAATATTCAATTATTGTGATCAAAGGTGGAAGTTGGACGGTAGTATTTGGGTAATTGCTGGCCAAGTCGGCAGTCAGGTAAAATACCTCAAATGGCGCGGGGCGATTCTAAAGTGGCAACCAGCCTTTAATCAAGGCGCTTGTGCGGATTTGAGCGGTACCTACATACGGGAAGTGAATGGGCCAACCGGTAGGAGTTGTATCGACGTTACCGCAAGCGGTAGTTATTGTCTAGGCAGCGGCACATTCCCTACCTCGGTTGCTCAAATTATTACAGAGGTTCCAAACGTATTTGTAAAACCCGGACAACTTTCTGCCGGCCTTGGTATAAAGGTTTGTGACGTATGGCATGGCTGGGGATATGGTGGCGCAACTCGGCTTGTCCTTCCTTAGATATTACTCTATTTCACATAACATAACCCAAGGCAGTATTGAACCCTACTGGGTACGGTACCGCCTTGGGTCAATTTAAATTGTTTGAAAATGAAAAAGACTGTTGCAGTATTATGTTTATTTCTGGCCTCCTTTAGGATGAATGGCCAATCAGTGGCCGTCTCCTGTGTGCAAATCTATGCAGAAACCAAGTCTGTTGTACCCGTAGTAAACGCTGGTAATGGCCCCGACGGCACTAATCCTACTATAGGATTCTCTTACGAACATTTTTTTAGGTATAAAAAATATTCCTTGATGTTCTCTTTTATGAAATTTAATGGCTGTACATTTATCTACTTTGAGAAAGATGGATGGATTGGAAGAGATGGCACACCCATAAGTGGATATGGATTTTGTGGTGGAGTTCAAGTTCATAGATTTGATGTTGGAGCATCATATAACTTACTGAAAAAGAACAGAAAATTATATTTCAAGCCAAGCATTTTTTTAGGGTTACAAAAATCCAAATTAACCGGAGTATCATTCTGGGATGATGGAGAACCTGTAAACGGCCCAAGTTATTTTGAGTTAGAGCCAATGAGTGCGGAACCCAAGAATACCGCCCAAATAGTGCCTTCATTGGGCTTCCGTACTGGCTTTGTCTTCTGGAAAAGGCTTGACATTGGATTGGGCTTTCAAGGCGTTTATGCATTCAAGCCATATCAGAAGATGTACCTGAAATATCAATACAAGGGGGTGGTACAACCAATGGCGGAATATGAATCTACGGGGACGGGCTTGTTTGTTACGCTTGGAATTGGGTACAGATTCGCTACGTGGATAAAGTAAATAATCATGCTACAGGTAAGCCCCCGACGAACCCCACTCCCCCCCCCTCCGGGTATAGCCTCTGCCCGGCTTTTCGGGAGTGATTGTTCCCTTGCTTGTCAGTCTGCCTGCTGATTTTCCGATGTGGTATCCTGCATGGATTTCCATCGGTGAGGGAGGAGCTCTTCCAGTTTCAGATTGGAATGCCTGTGCAAGTTCCCCAGTACATCCTGCAGCCATTCTTGCGGATTCACCCCGTGCTGCTTGCAGGCGTTCAGGAGGGTGTACATCATGGCAGTGCGCTGTGCCGCCTCGTGATTGCCGGCGAACAGATAATTCTTTCGACCAATGGCTATGGGCCGGATCGCGTTTTCTACCAGATTATTGTCAATCTCGAGTTTCCCGTCGGTCAGGTAGCA
>JBDKFF010000058.1:0-3147 GCA_039798865.1 Bacteroidota bacterium | reverse complement strand
CGATTCGAGAAAACTTCGGTGTGGTGCAACTTCGACTCCGTCCAGTTGATGTAGCGGATGGCCAGTGAATTTCCCACATGAATTTCAGCATCTGATGTATCGATCTGCTGAATCAGGCGATTGTAGATATGTAATTCATTCCACGCTGGGGATTTGAAATAGGCAAATTGTTTAAATTTAACCCCATCTAACTCTCTTGCAAACGACTGATTAGCAGGTATTTGTAATCGATTCAATTCTTCCAATACCTCAAGCGCATCGGCATGAATCACATCGGTTAGTGACATGAACGGATCAGGTCGCTCGATGGGATTGGAATGAACGAGGTAGGAAAATGCGGGTTTTTGTTGGCGCATAAATTGCTTAATGCGCTTCGAAACAAAGGATTTCCCGAAATGCACGTGAAAATCCGCTTTGAGATTTGGCCAAAGGTTTTCATTCGCCAATAAAACATCGTGATTGACCTCACAGGCGGCAGGTAAATTAGCCGTTGCATCGCCAATTATGGGGATGCCTTTTTGTGCTAATGCTTCAAATAATGCATTCTCTGACCTATTTTGGGATCTTTGCCCTACCGTAATCAGCCATTTTTGATTTTCCGTATGGGCGAAAACGGACGAATCCCAGGAATAGGATTTTTGATCTGATGTTATTGCAAATTCCGTGGTACGCGTAGGCAGCTCCTCTCCTTTTTCCGGATAAAAAGGCTCTGCTATCGGAATGTTCATGTGAACGGGTCCTTGCGGGAATTCGAGTGCCTTTTCGACTAATTGATAAGCTTGAAAGGCCTGAAAAGACTCAAAATGCTTGACATGTTTACCGTAAAGCTCATTTTGATAGATCGTTTGTCCGTCCCATTGTCCGATCCATTCTGCGGGTCGGTCGGCCGTTAATACGATTAAAGGTACTTCCTGAAAGAAGGCTTCTACCACCGCGGGTGCGAAGTTTAAACCGGCTGAACCTGAGGTACAGCATAGGATGACGGGTTTCTTGGATTTGAGCGCTAAACCCAGACCGAAGAATCCTGCGGAACGCTCATCGGCGATGGAATAACAGGTAAAGCCACCGTGGCGCTTTAGTGCCAACATGATGGGCGCATTTCGAGATCCGGGGCATATAACCGCCTCATTTACACCTTGTTGGTATAAATCATCTATCAAATCCACAAGTCCTGCTGGGTAGGCCATAGCAAAAAAAAGCCTCGTGAGAGGCTTTTAAATTATCCAAGATATGTTTTCAAGGCTTTACTGCGTGACGTATGGCGGAGTCTGCGAATGGCTTTCTCTTTGATTTGACGTACACGCTCACGTGTTAAGTTGAATTTCTCACCGATTTCCTCGAGGGTCATCGCATGCTCTCCATTCAAGCCAAAGTAAAGCGTCACAACGTCAGCTTCGCGTTGGGTTAATGTAGATAAAGCACGTTGAACTTCTCTGCGTAGGGAATCGTTGATCAAACCCGAGTCTGGTTTATCTTCCGAATCGTTTTCCAATACGTCTAGCAAGGAATTTTCTTCCCCTTGAACGAATGGTGCATCCATGGATACGTGACGACCTGAGATTTTCAAGGTATCTACAACTTCACCTGTAGAAATTTCCAATACTTCGGCTAATTCTTCCGGTGATGGCTCACGCTCGAATTTTTGTTCTAATTCCGAGAAGGTTTTTGAGATTTTATTCAAAGAACCGACACGGTTTAAGGGTAAACGTACGATACGTGATTGTTCAGCCAATGCCTGAAGGATCGATTGACGAATCCACCATACGGCATAGGAAATGAATTTAAAACCACGTGTCTCATCGAAACGTTGCGCTGCTTTAATCAAACCTAAGTTTCCTTCGTTAATTAAATCGCCTAAGCTCAATCCTTGGTTTTGGTATTGTTTCGCAACGGAAACAACGAAACGCAAGTTGGCCTTCGTTAAACGCTCTAATGACAATTGATCCCCGTCACGGATTTTTTGAGCGAGGATTACCTCTTCATCCGGCGTTAATAAATCGACTTTACCGATTTCCTGCAGGTATTTGTCAAGTGATTGACTCTCCCTGTTGGTAATTTGTTTGCTAATTTTTAGCTGTCTCATAGGATCTTAAACAGATTGAATGGGCAAAAGGTTTAACTTTTGCCCATTTAATGATAAAATTATTCCGCTTTGGCTGGAGCCTCAGGCTTTGGTAAAAGAACTTTAGCAGATAAACGGAATTTGCCCGTTTTCTTGTCTACTTCGACCAACTTAACCTTTACTTTGTCTCCTTCTTTGAAAACTCCGTCCATCGTATCGATACGATCCCATGAGATTTCAGAGATGTGCAATAAGCCGTCTTTTCCTGGTAGGAATTCAACGAATGCACCGAAAGCTTGGATATTCTTCACTTTTCCTTCGTAAACCTCTCCTACTTCAGGAACGGTTACGATGTTTTTCACCATACGAACGGCTTGAGCCATGGCCTCGCCATTCGCTGAGAAGATGCTTACGTATCCACCATCTTCTTTTTCTTCGATGGTTACTGTAGCACCTGATTGTTTTTGGATATCTTGAACGACTTTACCACCTGGTCCGATTACCGCACCGATTTGGTCTTTCATGATCTTAATAACTGTTGCACGAGGTGTTTGTGGCTTAAAGTCCTCACGAACCGCAGGCATTGCTTTCTTCATCTCGTTCAAGATGTGTAAACGACCTTCTTTCGCTTGTGTTAAAGCTTCTGCCAAAACTTCGTACGATAATCCTTGAACTTTAATGTCCATTTGACATGCCGTGATACCATTTTCAGTACCCGTCACTTTAAAGTCCATATCGCCAAGGTGATCTTCATCTCCTAAGATATCGGATAATACGGCGTATTTTCCAGTTTTTGAATCCGAGATCAAGCCCATCGCGATACCTGAAACAGGTGCTTTGATTTGAACGCCGGCATCCATCAAGGCTAATGTACCCGCACAAACGGTTGCCATGGACGAAGAACCATTGGATTCAAGAATGTCAGAAACTACACGTAATGTATAAGGGAATTGCTCCATGGGAGGCAATACCTTCTTGATGGCACGCATAGCCAAGTTACCATGACCCACCTCGCGGCGACCTACGCCACGGTTTGGCTTCACTTCACCGGTAGAAAAACCTGGGAAGTTGTAGTGCAACATGAA
>JBDKFF010000057.1:0-5113 GCA_039798865.1 Bacteroidota bacterium | reverse complement strand
AAGCATCGAAGAAATTTGGCCAGACTATCCGACGAAGGACGACTTCTTCTTCAACGAAGACGAATATTAAAATCAAGAGGCGAAAGCCTCTTTTTTTATGCTCTTAATCGACTCACTAACCTCTTGATTTCGCAATCCAATCCCCCATCGTCGCATCAACACATCATCCCACGAACTAGCCATTTCATGAGCTTTTAAATAGTCAATCTCCGATTCCAAATAAGGTAAATCCGGATGTAACCGTTTAGGAGCCTCAGCTAGTAAGTTCATCGCATTCGAACCGTAGGTCTCCCAAAGGTGAGTTTGAATGTCTTCTGCCACCTTCCACTGATCCACTAACTGCTGAAATTCAGGACGCATCGATTCGTCTCCGCCCGATAACCGGTAATTCGCCGTTAAACAAGGTTTAGGAACTTGATGAAAGACCTCGCGCTCCAAAACATCCAAGGTATCCGATGCCATCACCCGGTAAGTCGTCCATTTCCCACCCATGATACTCACTAACTTACTCCGACCATCGACCTCTACCTCGTGATCTCGTACCAAGGATTTCGTATCTGTCGCTAACGCCTGCTCCAAAGCGACTTGCAACAGAGGCCTCTGGCCAACGAACGTAGCCGAAACATCAGTACGAGACGCCTTTCCCGTCGCATACCGATTAAAATAATCAAGCAGGTAATCAATTTCTTCCGATAAAATCGGGGGATCTTCTCGAAGCTCATCAGGCTCGTCGGTCGTACCCACCAAAACATGTTCACGCCAAGGAATCACAAAAATCACCCGACCATCATCCGTTTTTGGAATTAACAAGGCCGTTTTCCCAGGCCAAAAAGAAGCAGGTAAAACAATGTGTGCTCCCCGGCTCACCTTCATGCGAGGTCGTAACTTGGGGTTAGCCTTGGTTCGAATCGCATCCGTAAATGGCCCTGTCGCATTGACGACAGCTTTCACGGGTATCTGATGCGTTTCCCCTGATAGTAAATCACGAAAAACGACTTCCTTAATTTTAAGACTCTTTGGCGAATGAACAAACTGCGTTAATTCCGCGTAATTCAACACACATGCCCCAGCCGATTCCGCAGATTGTAAAATTGCCAAAGCATAACGAGCGTCATTCAATTGGCCATCATAATACAAAACTCCCCCACGAACATGATTCAAGGAGATCGCCGGAGTCAATTCCCGCATTTGTTGGGGACCTAAACCCCTACTAGGTTCTAAATTGGTATGCCCAGCAATACGATCATACATCCACATCCCAATGCGATAGTAAATCCGCTCAAACCAAGAATAACAAGGGGTTAATAAAGCGAGTGGATGAGCTAAATACGGCGCGTTCTGCAATAAAATTCTCCGCTCATGCAGCGCCTTATAAACCATTTTGAATTGCTGCCAATCTAGTTTTTTGACAGCCTGCTCCAAATACCGAACACCGCCATGAACTAATTTTGTCGACTTCGAAGATGTCTGAGAAGCAAAATCTCCTTTCTCGATAAGCAAAACCCGGTAGCCCCGCAAAGTAGCATCCAAAGCGACTCCCGCACCGGACGCACCCCCGCCAATAATACATAAATCAAACGAGCCGCTTAATTTCTTTATTTGGTCAGTGCGATTAAATGCCATTCGATTAACAGGTTTATTATCAATAAAGTACGATTTACTTCAATTTACTCCACAAATTCGAAAATAAAACGCAAAAGATTCATTTAAAATTGATAAAAATAGAAGAGATTTTATAATTTTGCAGTCCTTTGGCTCGCAACCTAAACGAGCGAAAGCATCAAAGCAATTTAATTTTATGGCAAAGAAGAAAGAAGTTACCGAATCCATTGAAATCATTGAAAGCCCAGAGGCTCTTCAACAAGAATTAACCAAAGTCACTGGATTTTTTGACCAAAATAAATCAACCGTTATTGGCGCAGCTGTCGCTGTTGTTGTCGTTATTGTAGGCTATTTCGGTTTCCAATGGTACCAAAATACCCAAGATGCAGAAGGCGAAAAGAAATTGTACAAGGCAGTTTATGCATTTGAATCAGATTCTTTAGCAGCAGCTTCCAAAGACCTAGCTAAAGTAGCGGATGAATTTGGTGGAAACACACAAAATTTAGCGGACTTATACCTTGGAATCACGTTGTTAAAGCAAGGGAAATACGATAATGCGATTGAGAAATTAAAGAACTTCAATAGCGGCGATTTATTAGTTCAAGCTCGTGCTTATTCATTAATCGGTGATGCATATTCTGAAAAGAAATCATACGCAGAAGCGATTGAGTATTACGCTAAAGCTGCGGATTATAAAGCAAACAAATTCTTTTCACCGGGTTATTTGTTGAAGTTGGCAAACGCTTACGAAGCAAACAAACAGACAAAAGAAGCTTTAGACACCTACACAGCGATCACGGAGAAATACCCAGAATCGTCCGAGGCAATTCCAGCGAAGAAATACAAATCGCTATTGGAAAGCTCTATCTCTGAATAATTCGATTTAACATTATGTCAGGAGGGGATAAGAGCAAACGCTTTTATCCCTTCTTGTTTTAGCCCCATTGCCATGTCATCTGCCTTAAAAAACTTGAGTGAATTTAGCACCAAAGACCTTCCGAACATCGCTAACAAGCGATTTGCGATCGTGGTTTCGGAGTGGAATACTGACGTAACTAATGCGTTGTATACGGGGGCTTACGATACGCTATTAAAATATGGAGCCACTGAATCGAATATCAAAAGCGTTCAGGTACCCGGTAGTTTTGAACTCAGTTTAGGTGCTCAAAAAATGGCAGAGAAATCAGAGATCGATGCGGTCATCTGTTTGGGTTGTGTGATTCAAGGCGAAACGCGTCACTTCGACTTCATTTGCCAGGCCGTAGCTGATGGAATCACAAATGTTAGCTTGAAATATAATAAACCCGTCATCTTTGGCGTATTAACGCCGAATACCCAAGAACAAGCGATGGATCGTGCGGGAGGGAAACACGGAAACAAAGGTGATGAGGCGGCGATAACCGCCATTAAAATGTTAGCAATTAATTAAGATATACTATGATGCAAGTTTGGAAATTTGGCGGAACGTCCGTAGGAAAGCCCGAGCGCATGCGCTCCATTCGTCAACTGATTACGGAAGACGGAAAACCAAAAATTGTGGTCTTATCAGCTCTATCTGGTAGTACGAATGCCTTACTCTCGATTTCCGAGTCATTAATCGCGGCAAACCAACAAGAAGCTAAAACGAAAGCGGCTGAATTACGCGCGCATTACGATGCCTTCTTAACCGAACTTTATAATACGCCTGCTGGCTTAGGTAAAGGACAAGCCATCGTTGAAAAAGAATTTGCCTTCATCGATAGCCTGATTGCCACCGATCCTTATACCGTTAAAGAGGAAAAGGAAATGGTCGCTTTGGGCGAATTACTTTCTACCCAAATTTTCGAGGCCTATCTACAAGAGGAAGGAGTTAATTCCACGCTATTGCCTGCCTTGGATTTCATGGTAATTGATGGGGACAATGAGCCTGTGATGTCTGAAATCGAGACAAAATTAGCGAAAACCTTGGCACCCGTAAAAGACAAGCAAATCTTCATCACTCAAGGATTTATCTGCCGCAACCCTGCTGGGGAAGTGGATAACCTGAAACGTGGGGGGTCCGACTATACCGCATCGCTGATCGGGGGAGCAATCCAAGCCGAAGAAATTCAAATCTGGACGGACATCGATGGAATGCACAACAATGATCCGCGCATCGTGAAAAATACGTTCCCCATCCGGGAATTGTCTTTCGCAGAAGCAGCGGAATTAGCCTATTTCGGCGCTAAAATCTTGCACCCGAGCACGATTACACCTGCCAAAATCAAAGGTGTTCCCGTTCGTTTGAAAAACACGATGGAACCCAGCGCTTATGGAACATTGATCTCGGAAAAATCTACCGATGTCGAAATTAAAGCCATCGCAGCGAAGGATAACATCACGGCTATCTACATCCACTCTACACGTATGCTGAACGCCTATGGTTTCCTAAAGCGGGTGTTTGAAATTTTCGAAAAATACAAGACGCCGGTCGACATGATCACTACCTCCGAAGTTTCGGTATCCGTGACCATCGATCAAACGGCGAACCTCGATGCCATCATGCGCGAGCTACGTGAATTTGCTGAATTAGAGGACCCAGACAAAGACCAAGTGATCATTTGCATTGTGGGTAATTTCTGGGCAGATAAAGAGGGAATTGCCATTAAGGTATTGGATGCCATCAAGAACATCCCAATTCGCATGATCTCTTACGGGGCATCCGAACATAATATTTCCCTATTGGTCGATGCCAAACATAAAAACGATGCATTAAACGCATTGAATGAAGGACTTTTCTAAACGAACACCATGTTAACGATACCATTTATCCGGACAAACACGGAAGTCACTATCGCAGGTTTAACCAAAAAGCATGTCAATGATGCTGCAAGCATTGTCACCACACTGCTTGCTATGGATGATAAGCGGAAAGCCTTGCTCCAACAAGCCGAACAAGCACTTGAAAAATCCAACGCGACAGCCAAGGAAATTGGTGCCTTAATGCAATCCGGACAGAAAGAATTAGCCGAAGGGAAGCGTGCAGAAACGGCTGCGCTCAAAGGTGAAATCAAAGCGATGGAAGAAGCTGCTCGTGCAGCTGAAAAGGAGCTTAACGATTTATTGGTCACACTTCCCAATTTACCGCATAGCTCGGTTCCGGAAGGAAAAGTAGCTGAGGATAACGAAGTTGTTCTTGAATGGGGAACTATTCCAAGTCTTGCAGCAGACGCAAAACCACACTGGGACCTAATCAAAGATTATGATATCATCGATTTCGATCTTGGGAACAAAATTACGGGGGCCGGATTTCCTGTCTACAAAGGTAAAGGCGCGCGCTTACAACGTGCCTTAATCAATTTCTTTTTGGACGAGGCGATTCAAGCAGGATACTACGAAATCCAACCACCCATTTTGATCAATGAAGATTCGGGTTTTGGAACCGGACAATTGCCAGACAAAGAAGGCCAAATGTACCAAACACAGGCAGAAGGTCTTTATTTAATCCCAACAGCTGAAGTACCTATTACGAATCTATACCGGGATGTCATCG
>JBDKFF010000056.1:0-2722 GCA_039798865.1 Bacteroidota bacterium | reverse complement strand
GGTGGTAAGCTTCATAAAATTCGGTAGGAAATCCACCAAACATCGTCGTGAACGCTAATTCGGCTTCCCTTAATCCAAAATAGGAGCAAGGGTCAACGAGCGTTATTTCACCTTGTGCATTTACCATGGCATTGCCAGACCAGAGGTCACCGTGCAACAAAGCGGATGGCTCATTGGGGATTAGATTTGGCAATTTTTCATATAAAGCCTCGAATTGGCTCTCCATTTCCGCAGAAATTCTGCGATGATAGATGGCTTCATCTACCTGTTTTTTTAAGCGTTTTTGGATAAAAAACTGGACTCCGTTGGATTCCCAGGCATTATCTTGCTTTGCAGCCCCTAGGAAGTTGGTATAATCTAAGCCATGACCCAGCGAGCCTGTATTTTTATGTAAATGAGCTAGTTTATGTCCAAAATCAGGCCAATATACTTCCGATTTTTCGGCCGACTGGATGCATTCCATCATGAGATATTCTTTCGCATCTAAATTGCCAACGCCCAATACGCTCGGTACATCAATCGCTCCTGTGTTTTTAATGAGCTGTAGGTTTTTTGCTTCTGCTTCAAAGAGGCCTTGATGTTCTCCTTGCGTCCATTTGATAAAGTATTCCGAATGGCCCGACTTAACTCGAACGGCCAAATTAAAATTTCCCCCGTAAAAAAATTGAAGGTCATCAATCTGAGTGCCCACACCAATATGTTGCGCTAAAATCGCTGAAATAAATTGATACTGTTCTTGAGATTGTTGGGACATACAGAAAATCGAAAGCGTAAATTTAGGAAATAGGTCGGATTATCTAGCTTTTTTATATAAAGGAACCGTGCTGCAAGGCTCCCCAAAAAAGATGCTTCGAACGATCGGTCGTAATCGATTCGTCAAAGCCACATAAGCGTCTGTGGGTACAGCCTCTTTGGAACAGCCTTTCACTACAATTTTACCATCTACATAGGGTGTTAGATCTAGATTTTGAATCATGGATTGAAAGAGTTGATTTTCCAATTCCTGGAGTGTGCCAAAATGAATCGTTGAGGCTATTGGGCTGAGTTGGGTACAGACCAACATATATGCCCAGGTGGGAATGATTGCATCCGTACTACATCCTATCGCCACATGTTTTCCGGTATATTGTTGCCAATCATGGCTTTGAACAAAGGCTCTGAAATCTTTTTCACGTAAAGCAAGGCCCATGTAAAGCTGGGGTGCGATATCGAAAAAGACACGTTCGCCGCCCGGACGAAGACTTTCCAAATCGATTTGGATTAAGCCACTTTGTTGGACTTTATTGATAATCTCCTCCATAGCTAGATCGATTTAATTTTGGGTTTAGTGCCCATGAACTCTTTTAAATATTCAGGTTCAGCCTGTACCAGGGCTGCAAATTGTTGACTTAGATAGGCCTGGTAGGCATCTTCTCCCATATGCATAGCTTGCGGGAACGGCTGTTCATCCGAAAAGCGAATCATCGGGTTGAGGCAGGATGCTTGCCATTTTAAGGCGCCGTTTCCGAACGCAAGGGTTGGTTGATTTAGGTTTTCAAAAGAATTCGCTTCTAAAACAACGGCAGCTGTTTCGACGATTTCCGACTGGGTTTGTGGATCGAATACCGCTGCGTAAACCTCCATTCGTCTGGCATCCATCATGGGAAGGAGTAAATGGGTTCCCCCTTTTTTATCCCAGGCATTTGCCATGATTTTCAAGGTATTTAGGCTAATCAATGGTTTTTCTAAGCCGAAGCATAGCCCTTTGGCGGTTGCCAAGCCTATTCGCAAGCCTGTGTAGGAACCGGGTCCAATCGAAATCGCTATGGCATCCATGTCCTTGATTGTCAGGTTAGCTTCTTCACATGCAGCCTCAATTAATCGCGTTAAGCGCTTGCCGTGGCCACCTTCTTCGAGCGTTTCTTTCGTGGCAAGGAGCTTCCCCTCGCTGTGAATAGCGACAGAACACAAGGGAGTAGATGTTTCTATGCTCAGAATTAGACTCATGGTTTTTCGCGTCGCGTTAGGATGGATGCAAATTTAGTGGGTTTGCCTAATAGTTCAATGGCCGCAAGGATGGTAGGGTCTCTACGGACAGACCATGCATTTAGTCCTTTTTGAAGGTAGTAATGCATAATCATTTCTTGCTCCAAAAGCGGTTTTAATTCCTGGGTATTGCGGCTAAACTCGCGGTCTATTTTTGTACTCCAGCTTTCAGATTGAGCAAGGATATTTTTTTGTAAATCGGCATAGTCCGATTGCTCACGGGTGGCTTCCAGTAATTTTTTTACTTGGTGCTCTACGGGAGATTCGTATCTAAATTTTGATTTGTTTAGCGCTTTTTTGAATTGTTCCAATAATGCCGCATCAGCCGTAAATTGGTCAGCTGGCCCAATACTCGGATGATTAGCGTGGTACTCGCTGGCAAATAAGAAAAACATATCCTGTTTTAACAAGGCTTGGGCAAAATTGGATAGCGCTTTTTTATCATTCACTTGGTCAGGGAGAATTCCTCCGCCATCCACGACTTTCCGACCATTCTTTGTGTAAAAGGTCTTGACACTTGAATCTTGGAATGCCTTGGCGGAACCATCGGCATTTTTATGTTGGTAGTCCAGGGCTTGAATACAACGTCCGCTCGGAATGTAGTATTTAGCTGTGGTAATTTTCATTTTAGTTCGGTAGGGCAAATCACGGGTTACTTGTACTAACCCTTTGCCATAACTTTTTTGGCCAAGGATCA
>JBDKFF010000055.1:0-3161 GCA_039798865.1 Bacteroidota bacterium | reverse complement strand
GGATAACCGTGTTAATCAAATCCGCTAAGTCACCACGCGTACGCTCCGACTGGTCAGCGGTGATGGAAACCACCAAGCCTGCAGGGAAACGCGACTCACGATACTCTTCGATCGTCTTTTCGATACGGTCAGCCGCATTGATCAAGTTGGCCCCACTACGCTTAATCACGTTCAAGGTAATCACTGATTTATTATCCAAGCGGGCAAAATCTTGTTTCTCTTCAAATCCATCACGGACATCCGCCACGTCTTTCAAACGAACTCGAGCGCCCGTGGATGAGCCGACCATTAGATTCGCTAATTGATCCACCGACTTAAATTCTCCGACCACACGTAGGGAGCGACGAACGCCGTTCACGTCTAGATCACCACCAGAAATGTTCACGTTTTCACCCTGTACAGCTTGTTGGATATCATAAAACGTCAAGCCATAGCTCTGCATTTTATACAAATCCAAGTTCACTTGAATCTCCCGCTTCAAAGCACCCACGATATCCACACGCGTGATTTCAGGCATCCCTTCGATCTCGTCTTGTAAATCTTCGGCGTATTTCTTCAACTTGTCCAAGGGATAATCTCCGGCGATGTTGATGTTCATGATCGGGAACTCCGAGAAGTTCACTTCTGCTACCGAAGGATCACGTGTTAAATCTTTCGGCAAATCGTTTTTCGCCTTATCGACAGCATCTTGCACGCGTTGTTTGGCAACGGGCACCTCGACATCGGTATTAAACTCGACGATGATGACGGAGATATCCTGCAGCGCGTTCGATTTCACACTCTTGATACCCGTGACCGATTTCAATTGCTTTTCGATCGGTTTATTAATCGTGTTCTCAATATCCGCTGGCGTAGTTCCTGCATAAACGGTCTGAACGACCATTTGCGGTACGACGATATCTGGAAATTGCTCTTTCGGTAGGCTGGAATAGATTCCCAAACCTGCGACAAAAATGATAAAGGTAAATATGTAAACGGTGGTTCGGTTTTGGCCTAACCAGCCGACCATATTATAAATCAAGCCTTTCCCCTCGGGCAGTTGCTCGTTCTTCAAATTCTTCTCCATGGTTGATTTAGAATGAAATAGCTTGTCCGTCCACTAAATCTTGGTAGCCCTGTGTAATGATCAAATCGCCAGCTTGCAAACCGCTTGCTACTTCCGCCTGACCATTGTAAGTCAAACCAATCGTAATCACACGCGCTTTCGCTACTTTCTTTCCATTTTCAGTTACCGCAACGTACACTAGACTTCCTTTCTCCGTTTTTTGGATGATGTTTTCATCAACTACCAAAGCATTGGATTTAGACAAGTCATTGATATTGATAACAGCCAATTGATTCGGCTTCAAGTCACCACCAGCGTTTGGAATACGAGCTTCGATATCAAACGTACGCGTTAATGGGTTAACCATTTTCGAAACCAAGGAAATACGCGCCGTAATTTCTTTGTTGATATCTGGGAATTTGATCGCGATGGGATCGCCTTGCTTCACAGAACCTACATAAGAGTCAGCAATTTTTGCAGAAATTTTCAAGTTGCCCAAATTCACGATTTGAACGATTGGCATACCAGGAGCAGCCATTTCACCCGCCTTTTGACGTACAAGTTCAATCGTTCCTGAAATCGGAGCCACCACGCGTGACATCCCTAATTGAGCGCGCAAGGTTATCAAACGCTTCTCCAAGGATTCCTTATTAGACTTCGCACTTAAATATTGAACCTCGGTTCCGATTTGTTGGTCCCAAAGCGTCTTTTGCTTCTCAAACAAGGTCTTTGCCAAATCCAATTGGTGCTTCACCTCTTCCATCGACTCCTTCAAAATGCTGTTGTCCAAGGTTGCAATCAATTGGCCTTTTGAAACTTGTTGGCCCGCCACCACCGGCAAGCTAACGATCATGCCACCCGTTTGTGGGCTAACCAATACGGTATTTTCAGCGACCACATTTCCTTGGGCTTCCACAAAGTGTTTGAATGTCAAAGGGGCGATCGGAGTAACCGATACGGCAATCACTTTCGTGGACGCCGTCTCTTTTCCAGCACCCATTTCCTTTTCCAAGGCAGCGATTTTCGCGTTAATTTCTTTGGCTTCCGCTTTTAGGTTGGCCAATTCGGTTTTTTTGTCGGCCGACTTATTGCATGCCGCAAATAAGATAATGGCGCTTAGGAGGATAGTTATTTTTTTCATGTTCGTATTATTCTGAGTATAGAGTTCCGTTTGATTTTGCAAGTTCTACTTTCGCGATTAAGGCATTGTAGAGTGCAGTAAAGTAATTTGCCTGTGATTCTTTGATGGATGTCTCGGCATTTAAGACTTCTAGGTTTGAACCAACCCCTTGGGTGTATTTCACTCGGGTTACGCGCGAAATTTCATTGGCTAAATCAAGATTTGCTTTTTGCTCTTTCAAGGACTCCAAGGCATTTTTCAAGGAGATGATTGACTGGCTACGTTGTAAGTCGATAGACGACTTCAACAAGTCAAAGCTTTGACGAACCTTTTGTAAGTTATTTGCCGATTGAATCGCCTTGTATTTTTTCGAATATCCGTCGAAGATTGGAATTTGAATACCAAAGCTAATGGTCGCATTATCGAACCAAGATTTTGATACCAAATCACCAAAGCTGTTCGCACCCGCATTGTAACCATAATTAGCGCCCGCTACCAAGCGAGGTAGATAACCTGCTTTTATGCTTTTTAAATCAAGCTCAGCTAAACTTTCTTGGGTTTTCAAAATGGAATATTCAATGCGATTTCCGTAGTTGAAGGGTACATCTTGATCATCCAATAGGCGATTACTCAATTCGATTTGCTCCAATGTTTCTGCTAGGCGGATTGGCGTCTCCATCGGATAACCCATCTGGAATTTCAATAGCGAATAGCTCAACTCCTGAAGACGGTAGACATTTTCTAATTCCGTACGCAAGTTATTCGCCTGCACTTCCAAACGTTGTACGTCAATTTTTTCTACGAATCCTTGTGCATTAAGCGCTTTTGTTTCCTTCAACAAGGTATCCAATCGGCCGACGTTAGCTTGTAAAATAGAGAGGCGTTTTTCATTGACCAGAATTCCGTAGTACGCTTTCATCACATTCTCAGCAACTTGTTGCTTGGATTGTGTTAAGTTTTTTACGGACAAATCTTTGTAAACTTCCGATGCCTTCA
>JBDKFF010000054.1:0-3607 GCA_039798865.1 Bacteroidota bacterium | reverse complement strand
CGCACAATTTTTTCCAGATAGGCCCGTTATAGGTCTTTCGGCAAAAAAAATTATCTGGGGGCAAGGGAGTTTTCATTGTTTGACCCAGCAAGAACCGGCGTCAATTCATGCATAAATATCTATTTCTTTTATTTTTTTTGGCTTTTGCGGCTTGTCGCCAAAAGACCATTCCCTTCGCAATTTCATCACCTTCACCTATTCGAATAGAAGAGAAGCCTCGGGCAGTTAGTTTAGAGCTCATTGCGATCAAAGCGTATGATATACAAGAGAATGTGAGTTTGCATGACGAGTTGTGGCTCGAGTATAATTTGGTAGCCATCAAAGAGGGTAAGATCCTGCGTGCGGAGACGACCTCACGCTACATCGGAAAAATCAAGCAAGGCGAGACGATTGCATTGGATTCAATTCCGGCCTTGAAAATTCAGTTAAACCCAGGTGAGCAATTGGGGCTTCAACTGTCTGTTTGGGAATTGGATGACTACACGAAGGACCTTAGGTTATTAAAACAAGTGAATCATTGGGGGGGAGTTTTACAGGTTCCTTTAATGCTTGTGGAGTGGAGTTCAGTTAGTAATCCTTTATCTTGGTTTTTATGGGGGACCCGATTGGGCGCTGTGGGTTTGAATTATTGGTCAACACAAGATGGAAGGGATCTTTTGGGGGTTTCTGAATTAGCATGGGACTGGTCTAGTTTACCCAAGGGGAAATCGATTCGTTTTAAACGTGGTAATTGGAAGGGCGGACGCTCCAATCTCAATGGATTTCAATATGGGTATTCCTACCGTATACGAATAAATGAATAAGGAAATTGGCCGGGAAATTGCAGGTTTTTGTGTAATTTTGTCGACTTGTAGATATGAGGTTTATTAAAATTTATCAAATGTTTCCCTTCAAGGCATTGCTTGGTATTTGTTGTCTGTTTTCGTTCACCTTGTGGGCGCAACAAGACGCGGCTATTCAGTTGGGGAGTAAGAAAATTTCCTCTGTTGTTTTTGAAAAAGATTATCGTCGATTGTTGGAGAGTGATAGTATCAAAGCCGACAATAAGCAAAAATTTTTATCCGATTACATTGATTATCAGTTAAAGTTACTTGCGGCGGAGGATGCAAAAATTCATTTGACTCCGGCATTTCAGGAGGAGTTTCAAAGTTTTCGTAAGGAGTTGGCGAGTCCCTATTTAGTGGATGGTGAAAAAACCGAATACTTGGTTAAGGAGGCTTATCAGCGTTTGAAGTTTGAAAAGCAGGTTGCTCATATTCTGGTTAAATTGCCTGTCAATCCATCGGCCGCAGATACCTTGTTGGCTTATCAGAAAATAGATAATATTCGTAAAAAATTGTTGGCGGGTGAGCTTTTCGAAGACTTGGCTAAGAAGTATTCAGAGGATGATTTTTCGGCTGTTAAAGGAGGAAATCTTGGTTTTATAACGAGTTTGCAGACCCAGTATGCGTTTGAGAATACGGTATACGCCTTGGAAAAGGGGGGCGTTTCGTCGATCGTTCGAACTGCAACAGGCTATCATTTAATCAAGATATTGGATGTTAGGCCGAATCAGGGAAAAATTCGCTTGGCACATATTTTAGTTTCGGTTGCGGTGAATGCGCCTACAAACCAGCAAGTGGATGCAAAAAATCGAATCGAGCAGGTTAAAAAGTATTTAGAAAAGGGCGATGAATCGTTTGAGTTGATTTGTAAGAACTATTCAGAAGATCCTTATTCGAAGGGACGCGGCGGTGAGTTGCGTCGCTGGTATTATTCGTCAGATTTGTCGGAGGAATTACAGAATAAGCTCTTTTCGATTCAGCGTTTAGGGGACTTTACAGAGCCTATTCGTACGAATTTAGGCTGGCAAATTTTTAAGTTATTAGATAAAAAGCCATTATTAAGTTACGATGAAATGGCGGAGTATTTACGCCAAAAAGTGGTAACAGATCCCGAGCGTTCGGCTTTAATTCGTTCGTCTTTTTTAGCTCGTGTTCGTCGCGAAAATAAGATAAATGTGATACCTGCTGCGGAGAAGATTGCTTTGGAGCGTTTTTCGCAAGATCGTTTGGGAGATGAGTATTTTCTGAAAATGCCTTTATTGCAAGTCGGTGAAAAGTCATGGACGATACAGGATTTTTACCAGTATATTATCGCCCATCAAAAAAGTAAATTAAAGGCATTGGGTTATTTGCCTGCTATTTCGGAGGCTAGTTGGTTAGCGGAATTTGTTGATTTAAAAGCATTGGAAGAGGAAGAAAAGAATTTGGAAACGAAGTATCCTGCCTTTAAAGAACAGATGCAGGAGTTTTTTGAGGGTAACTTATACAGTAAGATCATTGATCAGGAGATTTTTGAAAAGTCTTTGGATAGCGTGCGTCAGCAAACTTATTTTAAGGCACATGCGGCTCAATTTACCATGCCTGCTAGGGTAAAGGCAAAGATTATTGATGCTGATTCTCAAAAGACCTTGAGTGAAGCTTTGGAATTGCTTGCTAAATCTCCCTATCCGATGAATAAACGCCTGCCCGACATTAATTTTGTTTTGGGTAAAACGGAGATCGTGGATGCGGGTAATAAAGTGGCTCAAGAGTTATTTCTGTTGATGGCCAAAAATCGAGATTATGTGATTGAAATTTCGGGTTATCACGATGGTTCCGAAGCAGATAGCTTGTCAGAGGCGCGTGTTAATCATTTGGTAGCTTATTTGGTCAAAAAAGGTATAAGTCAAACTCGTATCATTGAGAAAGTTGAGGGAACCTTAAAACCTGTCTCCAAAACGGATAAGGCTAAGAATGCACGTATTGCCATTAAATTTTATTCTCAATCGATGGATGATGTCGTGAAACGATTTAATGCTATCAAGCCGCAGAGTTTGGAAGCGGGAGAAGGTTATTTTGTCAAAGGGCAAAACGCCTATTTGGATGAGTTGCCTTGGGATGTAGGAAAACATTCAAAAGAACTAAATGGCCGTCATCTTTACGTTGAAATTAGTCAAGTAGAACCCGAGCGATTGAAGCGTTTTGATGAGTCTCGAAGTTCAATAATTCGTGAATTACAAGCGCAATTGGAAAAAGATTGGTTAAGTAATTTGAAACAACGCTTTCCGGTGGTATTGCAGTCGGAAGAGTTGAATCGCATCATGCAATAGAAAATATAAAAATATGAAATTGAAAGGGTATTTGTTGGGATTCGTGTTGTTCTGTGCTGGGGCTCGTGTTCAAGCCCAGGAGTCAGATAAGGGAACATTGATTGATCGAATTATCGCCAAGGTCGATAATCACTATATTTTGAAGTCGGAAGTCGAACAACAATATAGTCAATACATGACTAGTGGGCAGGCAAATACGCCAAACCGCTGTCAGATATTGGAGGGTTTGGTTGTTAATAAATTGATGCTGGCCAAGGCGGAGATTGATTCGGTCATCGTGGATGATAAGCGGATAGATGCCGAATTAAATTCACGTATGGAGCAAATGGAAGCACAATATGGGTCTGCCAAGAATATTGTGGAAGCTTATGGGAAATCGATCGTCAACTTGAAAGAAGATTTACGCTTGTCCTTAAAGGAGCAATTGACGGGTCGGAAAATGCAAGAAAAAATTACGAACGATGTCAAAATTAC
>JBDKFF010000053.1:0-5397 GCA_039798865.1 Bacteroidota bacterium | reverse complement strand
ACAAGGAGATGGAAACTAAAATTTAAGTATTTTGAGTATCAAGCGCGTAATCATTTCAGGAGGAGGAACCGGTGGACACATCTACCCAGCTATTGCCATTGCCTCAGCATTAAAAGAAATTAACCCTAACATCGAATTCTTATTTGTGGGTGCCGAAGGAAAAATGGAGATGGAAAAAGTACCCAAAGCTGGATTTAATATCATCGGACTACCCATCGTAGGAATCAACCGCGCACATTTACTAAAAAATATCCTTTTCCCGATTAAATTAATCAATAGTCTGCGAAAGGCATTTCAAGTATTAGCTGATTTCAAGCCCGACGTAGCCATTGGTGTGGGAGGCTATGCCTCAGGACCTCTGTTATTAGCAGCTTGGGCGAAGGGAATTCCGTTTTATATCCAAGAACAAAACTCCTATGCGGGCATTACCAATAAAGCATTAAGCTCCAAGGCAAAACACATTTTTGTGGCCTATCCCGGCATGGAAAAGTTTTTTGCTCAGGATAAAATCACCTTATCCGGTAATCCCGTTCGAAAAGACTTGATTGATATCTCGGGAAAGAAAGCGGCAGCGGCTACTTTTTTTGGGTTGTCGGCCGACAAGCCTACGATCCTAATCATCGGAGGAAGTCAAGGTGCCCGCAGCATCAACCAAGCCATTTCACATGGCTTAGCGGAACTCGCGAAATCAGATGTTCAAATTATCTGGCAAACGGGAATTAGTTTTGAATCCGAAGCGAAGGCTTCCTGTGCCAAGCACCCAAAATTACCGGCTTATGTATCCGCTTTTATTTATGAAATGGATTTGGCCTATGCGATGGCGGATTTGGTCATTTCGCGTGCGGGTGCTTTATCCGTATCTGAAATTTGTTTAGCAGGAAAACCAAGCATTTTAGTACCCTTCCCTAATGCCGCCGAAGACCACCAGACTGAAAACGCAAAGAGCTTAGTTCAGGAAAACGCGGCTATTTTAATCCCCGATTCGCAAGCGAAAGAGAACCTTGTACCTTCTGCGCTCAAGACGCTAGAAGATAAAAAACTGTTGGCCCAATTGGCCGAAAACAGTTTCGGAATGGGCAAGCCTAAGGCAGCCCAACAAATTGCGGAGACCATATTAAACGATTCAAAATGCGCATAGATATCAAATTAGCCGAACTAAAACAGGTCTATTTCCTTGGTATAGGCGGCATTGGGATGTCGGCCATCGCCCGTTGGTTCTTACAAAATGGATTCCCCGTAGCCGGTTACGACAAAACAGAAAGTCCATTAACGAAGACTTTGGTGGAAGAGGGCATGGACATTCACTACACAGATGACGTGGCGATGATTCCATCCATCTGTTTGGAAAACCCTGCAGCTTGTTTGTTTATCTATACCCCGGCCATCCCAGCGGATCACATCGAGAAGAACTACCTAATCAATGCAGGCATAACGCTATGGAAACGCTCCCAGATTTTAGGCTGGATGACGGAACAAATTCCGACGCTTGCGGTAGCAGGAACACATGGGAAAACAACGACCTCTTCACTCCTAACCCACCTTTTGGTTCAAGCCCATAAAAATGTAACCGCCTTTTTGGGTGGAATTACGCAGAATTATGGGACGAACTTTATTCCCAATCAAGGCCAAGAGAACATCGTAAGTGTCGTTGAGGCCGACGAATATGACCGTTCCTTTTTAACCCTTCATCCCCAAGCTGCGGTGGTTACTTCCACAGATGCCGACCACCTTGATATTTACGGGGCGGCGGAGCAGGTTTTGGAATCCTTTCAATTGTTCGTTGATCAGATTCAACCGGGAGGGTTCTTCATCCAAAAAGAAGGCCTAACCTTAAAGGGACCCGCAGGATCACAAACATTTGGAATCGAAAAAGGGGATTATCAAGCCCAAAATATACGTATCGAGAATCACCGCATGGTATTTGATTTACAATATCCTGGCGGAAAAATTACCGATATCCCGATGCGAATCCCCGGTTTTCATAATATAGAAAATGCACTGGCGGCGGCAGCTTTGGCCATGTTTCATGGACTAAGTCCCGATGAAGTTAAAGCCGGAATTGCGAGCTTCAAAGGGGTGAAACGCCGCTTTGAATATCACCTGGAAACAGAGGAACATGTGATGATCGATGACTATGCGCATCACCCGACGGAAATTTCCGCATGCTTGCGTTCCGTGAAAGCATTATACCCCAATGAAAAATTAATCGCCGTATTCCAGCCCCATTTATTTTCCCGGACCCGTGATTTCCTAGAAGAATTTGGTGAGAGTTTGGCTTTGGCTGACGAAATATATTTATTGGACATCTACCCGGCTCGGGAATTACCTATTCCCGGGATCGATTCTAATTTATTATTGAAAAAAATACCAAGCGAAAAAAAGGAAGTAATTAGCAAAACAGCCTTTATTGAGCGAATGCGATTAGAAAAGCCTAAACTTTTAGTCACCATGGGCGCAGGGGATATCGACTTGCTTTTGAATGATTTAAAAATGGCTGTAACTTCGTAAGATATTTCATATGAGCCAGAAAATTCGAATTGATTTCGCGCGCGTTAAAAAGCTATTAACCTATGGGTTATTAGCCGGCTTAGCTATTGGCGCAATCATATTCGCTGAAATCCAAGCCAAGGAAGTAAAATGCACCGGAGTTGTCATTCGATTAGATTCTGAGAACGAACGTCCCTTACTCAGTAAAAAAGATATCGATGTCATGGTGACCAACGAGGGAACGGATTATTTTTTGGATCGTCCCATTGAGGAAATTTCATTGCATCAAATTGAGCAACGCGTTAAAAAAATCCCACTCGTGAAATCCTGCGAAGCGCACGTCGATTTTAGTGGTAAGATCATTGTTTCAGTGAAAGAATACAGCCCAATCGCGCGAATTCTGCATTTCACTGGAGGAGAATCAAACTACAAAGATCAATATGTTACCCAAGAGGGTAAATTCATCGGGACAAGTTCATTATTTACCCCGCGCGTACTTTTAGCATCGGGCCCCTTTTTCTCAGGAAAGCGAACCAATCTGTTAGATGAGCGTGGGAAAACCTTAATTCCTTTGTTTGAATTTATCAATAACAATGAGTTTTGGCGTGCCCAAATTACACAAGTGATTGTTGCGGAAGACGGTGGAGTTGTTTTAATTCCTGCGATTGGACAAACGTATATTGATTTTGGTTTACCCGTAAACATTGAAACCAAATTCAAAAAATTAGATCTCTTTTATAAAAAAATTATCCCAAATAAAGGTTGGAATACCTATCACTGGGTACACCTGAAATATAAGAATCAGGTAATTTGTGATTAATTGCCTAATTTTATATTTTAGTAAAATCCACCATATTTTTAGTTCTTAATTATGCGAAACGATTTAATCATTGGTCTTGATATTGGAAGTTCATCGGTACGAGCTGTTGCCGGAAGGCAATTGGAAAATGGCCAATTGGAAATCGTAGCAACCGGAACTTCAAGTACATCAGGCTATATTTTGCATGGTGAAATCGTAAACGTGAATAAAACATCTGCCGCTATCGCAGATGCGATTAACCAAATTGCGCAAGCCCTTCCCGGAAAATCAAAAGAATATTATTTCTCTTCCAATTTGTCGGGAAGCCACATCAAAGTGCTACCCTACACCAACTCGAAGACCCGTAAAAACGCAGCTGAGCCAGTTAGCAGAAAAGATATTTTAGATATCACCGACGAAGCGAAAAGGAACGTTGCGGAGAAAAATCCTTGCGTTTTACATACCCTTCCCATCGGTTTTAAAGTAGGTAATTTACCAGAAACGTTAGAACCTATTGGGCAAATTGGCGCCACCATTCAAGGAAACTTTATGGTGATCACCGCACAGCTTGAAAAATTTGATTTGTTTAGCCGAACGCTTAAATCTGCCGAGTCCGAACATATCAAAGGAGGCAATCTTTATTTCAGCCCCTTAGCGAGTTCAAGCTCCGTGCTTAATGCCGATGAAAAACAACAAGGCGTTGTCTTGGTTGACATCGGAAGTGGAACGACTGAAATCAGCATCTACCAAAACAAACGATTAAAACACGCAACCGTGTTAAATTGGGGTGGAGATCGCATCACAGAAGATATTCGTATAGGCTTAGACGTGACGACAGAACATGCGGAAGCGTTAAAAACTCGTTTTGGTACGGCACTACACCGCCTGATTGATTTAAATGAAGTTGTATTGATTCCCGGAATTGCGGGTCGGAAACCAAGTCCCATTTCTGTCAAAAATGTTGCCATCATCATCGAGGAACGTATGAAGGAATTGGCGGCTATCGTGATGGCAGAAATTCAAAAAGTTACTCAGGCTCAATTACTCCGTGGAGGGATTGTTCTGTGTGGCGGTGGAGCTCAGTTGCCAGATATCGCCGAGTTGTTCAACAAGGTTACTGGAATTGAAACACGGGTTGGAGAACCTGAAGCGACAGCGGCCTTAGGTCTTGGAGCTGATTTAAAAGATCCAGCCTATGCAACATCCATCGGTTTGGTTCAAGTATACTTTGACCAGCTGAATGCATCGAATGAAGAAAACGAAGAGGAAGTACCCGATATACCTGTAACTGGCGGTAAGACGACACCGGATAAACCGAAGACGGCTCCACCAAGTATCCGTGATATTTTTGGCCGCTTAGTCGATTCCCTCGTAGGTTCCGATGGAAATGATGGAGGATCCTACGGAGACAATAACTAAACAAAAAAGACGCTACTCGTAGCGTCTTTTTTTTATGCCTTTGGAGGTCTTTTTTTCCAAACCTTCTTCTTTCCTTTAAATCCTCCTCCTGTATGTGGAGCTTTTGCCGCGGCTGGATTATAAGCAGGAACCTCTCCAAATTCCTCCGGTACAGGGGATTTAGTCACTTCTTTCTCCAACAAACGTTCGATGGCTGCAAACTTACGCTGCTCTGCTTCCGTAATCAGCGTATAGGCTGTTCCTTTGGTTTGAGCGCGGGCCGTCCGACCGATTCGGTGGATGTAATCCTCCCCGTCGTTTGGTACATCGTAATTGATGACTAATTCGATTTCGTCGATATCGATGCCCCGACTTAAAATATCGGTTGCTACTAAAATCTTAGTTTTCTTGTTACGGAAATCCTGCAATACTTGCTCGCGAACATCCTGCTCCAAATCGGAATGAATTTCCTCCACGGAGAATCGCGCGCGTTTTAAATCCGATGTTAAGGACTTAACGTTTTGCTTTCTCGAACAGAAGACAATGACACGGGTGTAATCTTGACGCTTTAATAAATACTTCACCAAGGGACTCTTTTGCTTCTCATAGACCACAAATGCCTCTTGAACAATCGCCTCCGGCGGTTTAGATACAGCAATGTTTACCTCCACGGGGTCATTCATCAACTTCCGAGCTAAATCCCGCATTTTGGG
>JBDKFF010000052.1:0-4401 GCA_039798865.1 Bacteroidota bacterium | reverse complement strand
GCTAATTTGACTACTTCAAGTTGTACTTGTATTTGTAACGATTGTACAACTGCGTATGCTTGTTATCCAAGTCGATCGCACGACCTTGTATGAAGGCATGCGTCACAACGCTGGTTTTCATGTCCAACAAGTCTCCTTGGCAAATTACGATGTTTGCATCCTTGCCCGTTTCCAAGCTACCGGTACGATCTGCAATCCCCAAAATTTTAGCAGGGTTCAAGGTAATTGCCGATAAAGCTTCCTCGCGTGTTAGGCCATAAGCCGACATCGTTCCGGCCATGAATGGCAAATTACGAATCTGCGTATAGCCATCACCCGAATCTTGACAAATCGTAAACAATACCCCCGCTTTCTGCAATTGAGCTCCTGTTTTATACGGTTGGTCCACCGCATCATCTTCCGCTGCAGGCAATGCATGCGGCTCATGCAGGATAACGGCTACTTGATTGGCTGCCAAAATATCGGCAATCATCCAGCTGTCTGCTCCTCCTGCGATAACCAATTTGAAATTAAATTCCTTCGCAAAATCGATCGCCGTTAACATCTCCTTAACGAGGTCACAATGCACGTAAAGCGTTTTCGAACGATCAAATAAACCCTTCGTAGCCTCGTACTTTAAATTCACGGCCGCATGCGTCTTCTCGTTGAAGTAAGCTTTTGCCTCACGGAAGAATACCCTCGCCTGTTCGATACGCTCCAATCCCGCTTTCACGGCATCCGAATCAGCACCTCTGCGGCCGCCTCCGCCGTTAGGGCGATTAATCAAGGCTGGGAAAGTAATATGAATTCCGTTATCTAAGACATATGCTGCGTCTTCCCAGTTCCAAGCGTCCAACTGCACAATCGTGGAGGAACCTGAAATCAACCCACCTTGTGGAACGATTTGAGCCAATAAGATTCCGTTTGAACGTAAGGTATTGATCACTTTGGAATCCGTATTATAGGCTACAATCGAACGAATATTCGGGTTCATTTCCCCTAATTCGTCGTAATCGACGGTTGATTTGGTCGAACTAACCTCCACCAATCCGAGGTTGGTATTCGGAGCAATCAATCCCGGATAAATATGTTTACCGGTCGCGTCGATGTGTTCCACGTCGCCTGTAATAGCGGGCGCAAAAGTCAACACGGTCAATTTGCCTTTATCAATGGAAAGGCTTCCATTCTGAACCACTTGTCCATTTCCAATATGTAAGGTTGCCCCCGTGATAACGATTTTCTTCGTTTGTGCGGGAGAAGGGTGCATCGTTTCTTGCGCCATCAATGATAGGCCCAAGAAGCAAAATATAGGTATTAATAGCTTTTTCATGTTCTTAATCATTAATATGGTCATGCTCTTCATCAATAAAACGGCTTGCGATACGCTCCCAAAGGCTCTTATCATGGTTGTGATCTTCTTCACACATGTTTTGCTTCTTCACCGATGGCGTCGAAGGGCGTGTAGATGCGCCGCCTTTTTTCGAGGCAATCATCTTTTGAATCAAGCGCTGCTTCTCGTTCTTTAAAGCCTCTTGCAATTTGGCATCTTGCTCGCGGTCAAATACCACGGTACCATCTACAATCGTCTTCTCCGACTTCGCATAAATGCTCAACGGATGATCTGACCAAATAACTAAATCGGCATCCTTACCTGGTGCAATGCTACCTACGCGATCAGCGACGTGTAACATTTTAGCCGGGTTCAAGGTCACCATTTTCAAGGCGTCTTCTTCCGACATGCCCGCATATTTTACAGATTTAGCCGCTTCTTGGTTTAGACGACGTGCCATTTCCGCATCATCAGAGTTGATCGCCACATTCACTCCCACCGCTTGCATAATAGCAGCGTTTTGTGGAATAGCGTCTAGAACCTCCATCTTGTAATTCCACCAGTCGGCGAAAGTAGAAGCATTCGCTCCATGCGCCTTCATTTTATCAGCCACCTTGTAACCTTCCAAAATGTGGGTCAAGGTATTCACCGTGAATCCAAATTTATCAGCCACTTTCAAAATGGTATTGATTTCACTTTGAACATAGGAGTGACAAGTGATGAAGCGCTTCTTGTTTAGAATCTCCAACAAAGTCTCTAATTCTAAATCGATCCGCTTGCCTGGTCCTTGTTTCTCGTAATCACGAGCACGGGTAAAGGCATCCATGAGAACTTGCTCCACACCCATACGCGTGTCTGGGAAACGTGGATTTGAAGTATTCCATGAACGTTTTACGTTTTCTCCCAAAGCAAACTTGATAAATGGATCCCAGTTCGCAAACTTCAATGCCTCCGCATTTTGTCCCCAACGGAATTTCAATAATTGGGTTTGACCACCAATGACATTACAACTACCGTGTAAAATGTGGCTAGCTGTAACCCCACCACTCAATTGACGGTAAATATCTACATCATCCGGATCAATAACATCCGCGACACGAACTTCAGCCGTCACAGATTGCGTACATTCGTTGATACCTCCCGTAGCTCCTACGTGCGAGTGCTCATCGATAATACCTGCTGTCACGTGTTTGCCTGTTCCGTCCACAATGCGAGCTGTCGGATCTTTCAAGCCTTTACCCACTTGAACAATCTTTCCTGCTTTCACCAAGACGTCAGCATCCTTAAGAATTCCTTGTTTCTCGTTGGTCCAAACCGTCGCATGTTGAATCAATAGATTCTCTTGCTTCGCGATTGTTTTTTGTCCAAATCCATTGAAAGGGAAAACAACGTCACCGATTGCTTCCGGCTTATTTGACCTCGATTTTGTCGAATCCGAACCCGCTACTGCGGAACGAACGGCTTTCCATGAAATCCAATCTCCGGAAGCCAGCTGGCCTGTACCCGAAATGTTTGTACCGTCAAACGAACCCGTCAAACGAATGCGTTGCGATTTATCTGCCTTACTTGTATAACCTAGGTTTACTAACTGGTCTTTTTGAGAAAGGTCCACTTGCGTCGTATCGCTTGCGATTAACTGCGCTTTGTAAGAACCTGGCTCACCTTGAACGACTAATTTAGCGTTATTTGAGCCTAAGCTCACTTGATAAGTTCCGGCTAAATTCGTCCACAGGTCAGACTGCACGGTATGTGCTCTTCCTTGAACCCAGTTCTCAACAATAGCCGTGTTTTCTGCAAAAACCGGACCTGTTGCAATGAAGAAATTGGCTACTTTACCAGCATCGAGGGTTCCAACTAAATCGGAAACGCCAAGTAATTGGGCTGGAGTTGTGGTCAAGGCTTCTAACGCTTTTTGATAGCTCAATCCATATTGAATCGCCTTACGCAGATTTGGCATGAAGGAACTCATGTCCTTTAACCCATGAGCTGTTAAAGCAAAAGGAATATTTGCTTTTTCGAAGGCTGCAGGGTTTGTGGGAGCTAATTCCCAATGCTTCAATTCCGCCACATTCACAAAACGCATGTCGGTCGGGTCTTCTACATCAATCGTCTGCGGGAAAGCCAATGGCAAAATGAAAGACGCTTTGGTTGCTTTCATTTCATCGATGCGCTGGTATTCATCACCGCTTCCTTTGATAATATATTGTACCCCAAACTCATCGCCAATTTTATCGGCGCGAAGCACATTCCATTTCTCTGTTACCGCAAAAATCTGTGGCAAACTCGAATTTTGAATAAAACGATCAATGCTTAGGTTTAAACCTTCTTGCGCAGGTTTGCCTTTGTACCATTGCGCGTCGAGGAAATTTTGACGAAGCAAAGCTACGCTACCCATTAAGGAGCCTGGATAATCCTGTGTGGAGGAACCTTTCTCGAACGAATAATGTGCGGCCGTTTTCTCTTTGAGGATTACCATGTTTTCACGGTCTTTGGCTAAGGATACGAGCGCACTCGTACCGCGGGAAATTCCGTCAGGCTGAAGGGTAGATACCGCTCCGAAGCCTAATTTACGAAGTTCTTTCGCCTTGGATTCGTTGACAACGAAGTGCTTGGCGTGCTCCACTTCAGATTTAAGGGCTTGGTTCCACGAGAAAGGCCCTTTGGTATTGCTGAGCATTTGAGACGGCGCCCGGTAGCTGTAGTTGCTTGGCGAAACCGCTTCCATACCGTAATCGCTAAATGCATCTACGAAACTTGGGTAGATAAATTTCCCTTGACATTCGATGACAATAGCTTCTTTGGGAATGACTACTGAGGCACCGATTGCCTCGATGCGTCCTTGCTTGATTAAAAGCGTCGCATTGGGAATCGTCGTCTTTGCGTCTTTGACGATGTTTGCGTGCACGAAGGCATAATAGCCAGAACGTGGATTCGCGACGTCATTGATCGGGAAGGTTACTTGAGCTTGGAGTCCAAATGCGAGGAAGAACAGAATGACCCCGAGACTCCTACAGGAGAATATTTTCATAGGTATGCATTATTGATGAACCAACAAGTTACCAAAAAAAATGTATTGGCCAATCCTTACTTTA
>JBDKFF010000051.1:0-4798 GCA_039798865.1 Bacteroidota bacterium | reverse complement strand
AAGCGAAGTTAGGCTTCAAGGGTATCATCAACTCAGATACGGGCCCCATTGAAATGATGCCTTGGGGCGTGGAAAACTTGAGCATTGAGGAGCGTTACCAAAAAGCTTTGAATGCGGGTGTCGATATTTTCTCGGGAGCAGCGGATCCAACGACCTTGATTCAAGTGGTGAAGAAAGGATTCGTTAGCGAGGAGCGTATCAACCAATCGGTTGCGAAATTATTGACTGAAAAATTCGAGTTAGGCTTATTCGAAAATCCGTATGTGGATGTGGAAGAGGCAAAGAAAATCGTCGGAAATAAAGACGCGGTTGCGGCGGCGGAATTAGCCTTGCGCAAATCGATTGTGCTATTGCGCAACGATGATAAGCGTTTGCCTTTAGCGAAGAAAACCAAGGTGTATTTTGAGACCTATTCACAACCAGGACGCAATGGCGGAGAAGCGGTGAAAGTAATCAAGCCCAATTATCCAGGCTTGGAGTTTGTCTCTACGAAGGAGGAAGCTGATGTGGTTTTATTGTGGTTGGTTCCTTCCGCAGGCGGATTGTTTAGCTCACAAGGTTCGAAAATCGATTTGAATTTATCGGCGAATCGCATCGATGTAAATCATGTGAATGAAATCTTGAATACCAAGCCAACGATCGTGGCAATCAATTACACAAATCCATGGGTCATTGAGGAGATCGACAAGGGAAAAGCAAAATCGGTCATTGCGACTTTTGGAACAACACAGGAGGCATTATTGGATATTGTGAGCGGAGCGTATAACCCGACTGGGAAAATGCCATTCACGACTCCGGTAAGTCAAGCCGCCGTGGAGAATAATAAATCCGACGTTCCTGGTCACATGGAAGGACCGGGCTATGGCCTGTTTGCCTTCGGACAAGGATTGAGTTATTAAGATTATCAACAAGCTGATTTGAATGTTTGGGGAGACTCGGTAATTTAGGAGGTATTAAGCATCTCATAAATGGGATGCTTAATTTTCCTACCTTTGTAATACCCTAAACTACATGAAAGATGAAATACAATATATCCTTTCAGGAGAGAGCCAAGTTAAGTACCACCATCTTATCCAAACAACCTGTAGTTACCTTAAAAGAAGCCAAGGCTCAGGCACTTTGGCTCAAGAATACAAGCAAATCAAGCAACAAGAAACAAAGCGCCTAATTGAATTTGCCGACCAAAACAACCTTTGGGTATCACCCATAAATGTCGAAAATTACGTTTCGCAAGGCGCTGAACAAAAGGTTTACTTAAAGGACGGGTCAACTGTTTTGAAGTTGAATGATGCTGTTTATTACGCATCTTGGATAGATTATTTGCACAATCTGCTGCTCAATAATTTGTTTTTCCCAGATACAGCTTATCGATTATTGGGGTTCTACAAGGACAAAAACGTAGTATATGCCGTTGTAGAACAAGCCTTTGTAAAAGCAACAGAACAAACTGATTTAAATCTAGTCAAATCATTTTTGGAGTATAACGGTTTTCGTAACACCAAAAATCATGATTACTACAATGAAGAATTAGGGCTCATTTTGGAAGATTTACACGATGAGAACGTGCTTACCCAAAATGGGATGCTCTATTTTGTTGATACGGTTTTTTATATTGCACCCAACCAAAAGTACTTCCGGCCCCAAGCAAATTCCTATAACTTATAATTCAAACCCACCGTCGCGATGGCCTTCCCATCCGTCAGGGTATAATTCCCAAAAGCCTTCGCTTGAAAATGTTTATTCAAGTCATAAGTAATGGTCTCGGCAACGCCCGTCAAATCCCCCACACTTAAATAATATCCCTGGGTCAGTAGACTCCACTTTTTATAATGATAATTCGTGTTCCCGGAAATCAACGTCACCTTAAAATCTGTATTGCGGGCATTTCCATTGAGAATAAATGACCCAATGTTCCACTTGTCGTTCAGCGGATAAATCATCGTTAATTCCCGACCAAAGAAACTCGTCACCTTGTATTCCTCCGTCATTTGAAATGCCGGAATATGGATCCCCACAATCGCCTTAAACTTACGATCGATAAATCGATAGCGCGTAAAGAGCGCCACCGTCGTGGGCGTCATACTCTTCATACGCATCATATACATCAAAGAACCTGTTAAGCGTTTCTTCGGATTCGTGCTCGCATTGATGATGATATTCGGTTCCTTCGAGGTAAACGCAGGAATAAAAGAGAATCCCCCCGAACTCATTTCGATACTACCCGTTTGAGCATTTGAAAGGAAGGTGACAAAACATAATAAGGCGGCGAACAGATATTGTTTCATTTTGATACATTAGGAATTAAAACGCTGCAAAACTACACTTTTATTTTTTAAAACATCCCCAAGATTTTAAAGTTTAGTAGATATGCCCAAATCTCCCATCCATATCGTCTGGTTCAAACGCGACCTCCGTTTCACGGATCACGAACCTTTGTTTCGGGCTTTGTCGACCGATATCCCCGTGTTATTGGTCTATTTTTTTGAGCCTTCGATGATGGAATCGGCCGATAGCGATTTACGGCATTGGCGATTTGTCCATGAATCGCTCATGGAAATGCAAGGCCGTTTGGAAGATCGAAATGGGCAGATTTACCTATTCCATGCGGAGGTGCAGCCTGTGATGGAAGAGCTAAACAAAACCTACCACATCAAACAAATCTTTTCCCATCAGGAGATTGGAAATGCGATCAGTTATCAGCGGGATTTACACATGCAGAATTTCTGCCAAAAAAATGGAATCGTTTGGAATGAAACGCCAACGAATGGCGTTATCCGCCGACTCAAATCGCGCAAAACTTGGCAGCAACGCTGGGAAAAAACGATGCGCCATGAACCCTATTTTCAGCGCGAAGACAATTGGAATTTAGCCCATTTACCTGCCGATTTTTACAGCCACTTGAAGGGGCCCGAATTACCGGTATCCATCAAAACCCGAAATCCCGTTTTTCAAGAGGGCGGCGAATATTGGGGCTGGAAATACATGAAAAGTTTCATCGAAACACGACATCCAGCATACAGCTCCTCCATCAGTAAACCGGAGGCGAGTCGGAAAGCCTGCAGTCGGATCTCCCCCTACCTTGCCTACGGAAACATCAGCATGCGCATGGCCTATACCTATACCCTGCAGCATTATCCCAAGGCGAAAAATAAACGCTCCTTGCAAAACTTCATTTCCCGCCTGCATTGGCAAAGCCATTTCATGCAGAAATTCGAAGATGAATGTCGGATGGAATTTGAACCGGTCAACAAAGCCTACCAAAGTCTCCTAAAATCCCCGGACCCTACCTTGATTCAAGCCTGGCAGACAGGTAAAACCGGAGTGCCTTTAGTCGATGCCTGCATGCGCTGTGTCGCGTCGACGGGTTACTTGAATTTCCGGATGCGGGCCATGGTCGTTTCGTTTTTTGTCTTTAACCTTTGGCAAGATTGGCGGGATGCGGCGATTCATTTGGCCAAACAATTTCTGGATTATGAACCCGGCATTCATTACCCACAAATTCAGATGCAGGCCGGACTAACGGGCATAAATACCATCCGAATCTATAATCCCATTAAGAATTCGTATGCGCATGACCCCGACGGGGTGTTCATCAAAAAATGGGTACCCGAACTCGCACAAGTACCTGCGACCCTAATCCACGAACCCTGGAAACTAAGTGATATGGAGCAAACGCTTTATGGCGTAAAAATAGGCGTGGATTACCCTGCACCCGTTGTCGATTTAGAAGCAACACGTAAAACCGCTTCCGATCAGGTTTGGGGATTGCGGAAGACGAAGAAGGCCCGACAAGAGGGGGCGCGAATCCTCGAAAAACACGTGAATAACCCGAACACATGAGTGCATTTTTAATCTTTCCCCATCAGTTATTTGAAGAGACGCTCGAGCAAGTGGCGGATATCTTCTATGTAGTTGAATCGGATTTATTCTTCAAACAATACGCCTTCCACAAGCAAAAACTGCTCTTTCACCGGGCGAGTATGCGGGCCTTTGCCGACCGACTCCGTGACTCAGGAAAGACTGTCGAATACGTTGAATCCCAAGACCCACGTTCCTCAGAACTTGTTTTAGCGGCCTCCCTTTCAGGTGAAGTAGCGCTATTTGACCCAAATGATTACCTGTTGGAACGACGGCTTCGTCGGAAAGCCGCCGTGCATCTATTACCGAGCCCAAATTTTCTCAATACCGACACGGCGTTACTCGGTACCCGAAAGCCCTATTTTCAAACGGCCTTTTATACGCAACAGCGAAAAGACCGCGGCATCTTATTGGAGAACGACGGTAAGCCGCTGGGTGGGCAATGGACCTACGACACCGAAAACCGGAAGAAGATTCCAAAAAACACCTTCATCCCGGCACCTTTCCCGATCCAAGAACCCAACGAATACATTCGAGAAGCGATTGAGTATGTAGAGCATCACTTCCCCAATAATCCGGGGACTTGCGAAATACCCTTTTCGGGCGCGTATTACCCAGTTACGCGCCTCGAAGCGGAGTCGGCCTTAGACTTATTCTTACGGGAACGCATGCATCTGTTCGGCGATTACGAAGATGCCATCAAAGCACACGAAAAAACCCTTTTCCACAGTATATTAAGTCCGCTAATTAATACGGGTTTGCTCAATCCGGCCAAGGTCATCGAACGGGTAGCCGCATCCGGCGGGCCATTGAATAGTGTGGAGGGCTTTATTCGTCAGGTGCTCGGCTGGCGTGAATTCGTTCAGTTGTTATACCGTAAGATTGGGGTTCAGCAGCGCACGACAAATTACTGGAATTTTACCCACGAAATGCCAAAGGC
>JBDKFF010000050.1:0-10832 GCA_039798865.1 Bacteroidota bacterium | reverse complement strand
ATCACATGCTTCGCCTCCGCAAATGCCTTCTCTGGGTCACCATCCTTGCGCTCCACACGTCCGGGTTTCTTATCCATTTCTAGCATTTGGGCATAATGTTTCTTCGTACTTTCCAGACCTGCCGGAACCACGTTATCTCGCCCATTCATGCCCAACTCCTTCGTCTCAGGTGCATTTTCCCAAACCACCTTCAGGGCCTTACGGGCATTCATTACATCCCAAGTATTCTTTCCCACCACAGCAATCACCTCATTAAACGTACGCGTATCAAACATGGCCAATTTCTGCGTCGGCTCATACACCTGAATTGGGAAAATATCGACGATTCCCGGCATCTTTTTCGCTGCTGTCGCATCAAATGACTTCAAGCGCATCCCGAAAGCCGGTGGGCGTTCCGTCATCGCAATTAGCATGCCTGGGACCTGATAATCCATCCCAAACAAAGGCTGTCCTTTCACGATTTTTGGCCCCTCCACATTTTTCTGTGGCGTTCCCAATAGCTTGAAGCTTTTATTCCCTTTTAAAATGATATCCTTCGGTACGGCCAACTTAGACGCGGCCGTAGCAAATGAACCATAAGTAGCTTGCTTCCCACTAAAGGAGTTCATCACCATCCCGTTCGCAGTCGTTAACTCTGCCACCGGCACGTTCCACTCCTGGCTCGCCGCTGTCAAAATCATTTGACGCGCAGACGCTCCCGCCGTACGCAATAATTTCCAGGCTTGTCGGATTGATTGGCTTCCTCCCGTAAACTGGCGATTGTATAAGGCAAGGCTATAATTCGCTTGTTCCACTTGCACCGCTTTGAAGTCGACATCCAATTCCTCCGCGATTAACATCGGCAATGAAGTCATCACGTTTTGGCCAAATTCAGGATTAGGCGAGAAAATCTTCACCACATTGTCAGGCGTGATTTTTATGTAACTCGTTAATTGCTCCCAAGTTGGTTCTGCACCTAATGCCTTCAAGGTTTCCTCCGACTTCGCTGAAGCGAACCAAGAAATCCCCAACATCAAGCCTCCGCCAGATAAGGACGAAACTTTTAAAAACGAGCGTCTGCTGTAATTTGATTCGGTCTTTTTCATCTTATTTCGAGGCTGCAGCTAATTGAATGGCTTTTTTAATACGCGTATAGGTTCCACAACGGCAAATATTTCCTGCCATGAAATTCTCAATATCCTCTTCGGACGGCTTTGGCGTGCTCTTCAATAACGCCGCCGCGCTCATGATTTGACCGGATTGGCAATACCCGCATTGCGCGACATCGACGTCCAACCAAGCCTTTTGTACGGGATGATCTCCCTTCTCGGCTAAACCTTCAATGGTTGTGATTTCTTGTTTGGCCAAAGCCGAAATCGGCAATTGACAAGAACGAACGGCATTGCCATCCAGATGAACGGTACATGCTCCACAAGATCCCACGCCACAACCGTATTTCGTGCCTTTCATGTCCAAAATATCCCGAAGCACCCATAATAATGGCATGTTCTCATCCACCGTCACGGTGTGGGATTTCTTATTGATTCGAATGGTGAATTTCTTGATCATAATTTTCGTATTTAGCGCAATTTATCGTTTTCTATTTGGCAATAATTACAAGAATCAAACAATTGAATTAATCGATTGCTCGGTTGCCCAACCAATGTACCATGGCCGGGTCGCGGTGATCGAAAAAACTACTCGTTTGTGTATCTAAGCTTTGAATGGCATCCATCTCCGCATCAGATAAGTTGAAGTTAAATACCTCAAAATTCTGAATCATTCGATCTCGGCTAACCGTTTTGGGAATTACCACGATGTCTCGCTGAATTAACCAGCGCAATACAACTTGCGCGACTGATTTACCATGTGATTTGGCAATTCCACTCAAGGTATCGTTTTCAAACAAAGCATTTCGTCCTTCGGCAAAGGGCGCCCAAGATTCGATTTGAATCTTATGCTCGTTTAAGAATTGTTGGTTCGCAATTTGCTGTTGAAATGGATGCGTCTCCACTTGATTCACTGCCGGAATAATTTCCGTATGATTCATCAGGTCCATTACTCGATCCGGATGAAAATTGCTGATCCCGATCGCACGAATTCGTCCCTCTTTGTACAGCTTTTCCATAGCACGCCATTCGCCAAAAACGTCGCCATAGGGTTGATGAATTAGATACAAATCCAAGTAATCCAAGGCCAGTTTCTTCATCGATTTGTCAAAAGCAGCTAGGGTCCCTTCGTAGCCATTCCCCTGAATCCATAATTTTGTCGTGATGAATAAATCGTCCCGCGAAATCCCGGAAGACCGAATCGCTTTACCTACTGCCTCCTCATTTCCATACGAAGCGGCGGTATCAATGGAACGATAGCCTACCTCGATTGCATCCAATACGCATTGTTCACATGCCGCTGCATCTGCGATTTGGAAAACACCAAAGCCCAAGATAGGCATTTCAACTCCGTTATTTAAGGTTATATGTTTCATATTAATTTAAATTCCGATAAGCGAGCGGCGTGTTGCCCACACGCTGCTTAAATAGGCGCGTAAAGTGTTGTGGGTATTTAAACCCTAGCTCATACGCAATTTCATTGACCGTTTTCTCGCCGTCAAAGACCAACTCCTTGGCGACATCAATTAACTTATTTTGAATAAGCTCTTTCACCGATTGTCCTGTTTCCTTTTTAATCAAGTCGCCAAAATAATTCGGGGATAAATGTAATTGCTCGGCGAAATAGGCAACCGTGGGCAGCCCAAAGGTTTGCGCGCGGTCCGATATAAAATACTGATTCAACAACTCTTCAAAACGTGCAACAACACCTTTGTTAACGTGTTCACGCGAGATAAACTGCCGATCATAGAAGCGTTCACAATAGTTTAAAAACAGCTCGATATTCGCTGTGATCAATTTCTTGCTGTGCTTATCCATGCTTTGGCTTAGCTCAAACGCAATCTTTGAAAAACAATCCAATACGACTTGTCGTTCCGCATCCGAAATGTGTAAAGCCTCATTCGACTGGTAGCTGAAAAAATGATAGGTCGCAAGCGCTTTCCCCAAGGATGTCCCATGTACTAAATCCGGATGAAAAACGAGCCCAAATCCCTTCGGTTGATAGACAGGAGCCGGAATCTCAAATTCAGATACTTGACCCGGTGCAAAAAACACCAAAGTGCCTGCTTGATAGTCGTATGTATGACGACCATACACAATATCCCCGCACTTAATATCCTTCAGGAAAACACAATAAAGCCCATAATTAAATTTAATTCGATTAATCTCCTCCCCCCAAGAACGTGGGGCGGCTTTGGAGAAATCAATGACGCTCACCAAAGGGTGTAGCGTGGGATGATTGTTGTCAGTATTGTACTGACTTATCGAATCAACGGAATAGTTCCTAACCATAGAAAAAAAGCTTGTAAACGAAATTTAAACAAATTCGGCGCATGTAAAACGGGTATCAGTAAAAATGGTAGAAAATGCGGTAATTTATCTACTTGGTTTCCCTTGTAATCAGAAGAGATTTGTAGGATAAATAAACCTCTTGGATACATGCAAAAATTACGAAGATTGAAATGGGCCATTTTACTTTTTGCCCCTTTATTCATTCGGGCCCAAACTGCCCCAGTTGTCTCAACTCAATCCGGTTCTGTTCGTGGAATCACGGAAGAAGGTGTGTCAATATTTAAAGGAATCCCCTTTGCTGCTGCACCAACCGGCGAATTTCGTTGGCGACCACCACAACCCGTCAAGCCATGGCAGGGAGAACGTGATGCTACGACATTTTGCAAAGACTGTGGACAAGCGGGATATGGTCCAGGAGGAAGACAAAAGATATCTGCAAACGCATCAGAAGATTGCTTAGCATTAAACATTTGGAAGCCGGAAAAAACGACTAAAGATTCCAAACTGCCTGTTATGGTATGGATTCATGGTGGCGGATTTACAGGTGGAAGTGGCTCAAGCCCACAAAATTTTGGAAATTCATTTGCTAAACAAGGTGTGATCTTGGTGACAATCAATTATCGCTTAGGTCGTTTGGGCTATTTCGCGCATCCCGCTTTGAGTAAAGAGTTTCCGAATGAGCCAAAAGGTAATTATGGATATATGGACCAAATTGCCGCATTAAAATGGATCCAGAATAACATTGAATCATTTGGAGGAAATCCCAAAAATGTGACCATTTTTGGATTTTCTGCAGGCGGAGTTTCCGTTCATTCCTTGCTAACTATTCCTTCCGCAAAGGGTTTATTTCAAAAACTTATTAGTGAATCTGGAGGTGGAAGAGATGGCGTGTTAACTGGTCGGCCGATAAATAAAGAAAATGCAGATGTCTTATATAAAGTTTCGGCAGAGACAATTGGACTTAATTTTGCAAAATCAAAAGGTATTGAGGGAACTGATTCCGAAGCTTTAGCAAAATTAAGAGCATTAAATGTAGAGGATATCGTAGATGGAGGCCAAGAGACAGATGGCCCCAATGGGCCCAGGACCTATTCTGGACCCATTCTTGATGGCAAATTGGTTGTTGAAACCGCCGAAAGCTCTTACATGGCAGGCAGACAGCCTAACATCCCATTGATGATTGGTAATTGTAGTGCAGAAATAGGTGGGGCCTTTGTTAGTAATGCCAAAACGAAGGAGGAATTATTTGCTTCCATGGGTGATTTAGCTTCAGAAGCCCAACAGGCATATGACCCAGAAAACAACAAAACATTTAATGAAGTCATCACGAAGTTCAATACGGATTGGGTTTGGGGCGAACCCGCAAGAATGACAGCCATGGCATTTCTTTCTAAGAAAGCGCCTACCTTTATGTATCAATTTGGATATGTGTCACCGGCCAACCAGCAACGCTCTCCCTTTGGCGCAGGTCATGGATCTGAAGTTTCTTATGTGTTCAACACGCTGGACGCACCACGTTTTGGCCCTCCTTCTAAGCCAACTGAGTCCGAATATGAGCTCGCTAAAAAAATGAATCAATATTGGATTAATTTTGCCAAAACCGGAAATCCCAACGGCGATGGATTACCGAGTTGGCCTGCATACAACAAACAAAATCAAGACATGTTGGATGTAGAATTGGATGGAAAAACAATTGGCAAACCAGACCCGCGCAAAGCTCGATTCGATGTCATCGAAAAAGCGATGAAAAAAAGAGGGACAATCCAGTCGAGAGGCATTTAATTGAATAAATTTTTAAACGAATAATTACATGAAAACAACAGTCTTAGCCTTCCTATTTACCTTACTTTTCGTTCAGGTGGGGATGGGCCAACAAAGCAATGAAGCGCAATCGTTAATCAAACTTTCACAAGATAAATGGCAGTGGATGTCCGATAAAGATGTTGATAAATTAAAAGACCTCTTCGACGACAAATCAAAATTCGTTCACATGAGCGGAACCTGGAAAAAGGATGAAGAACTTGATATCATCAAAACAGGGCGAATTTGGTACAAAAAAGCGACCGTTAAAGATACAGCGGTAGAGCTTTTTGGAAATACCGCAATCGTTTGGAATCGAATTACATTAGATGCAATCGTTCGCGAACAAGTGGCTATAACCGAATTTACAGTAACCGAAGTTTATCAAAAAAATGGAGACAAGTGGAAACTGTTGGATTTAACATTTAGCAGCGTACGTGATACCCACGAAATCAAACACTAAACAAACATGAAGTACCTTTTTGTCGTTTTTTCATTACTAGTTGTATCTCCTGTTATTGCACAAAAGCGCCCCTTGCTCATTCAAGAGCAGGGGAATTTTGCTGTTGGGGGTACAGTCATTACGAATCCTGGTACCTATGACCCCATTAAACGTGGGCCTGAGGGACAGACTTTTCACGGGGACCATGCCTACATTACTTATCAAATTCCCATGAAGGCGCGCAAATTACCTTTGGTTTTTTGGCACGGTATCGGTCAATTTTCTCGAACTTGGACAAGCACACCTGACGGCCGAGAAGGATTCAATAACATTTTCTTGCGTAAACGATATAGTGTTTATTTAATCGATCAACCTCGTCGGGGTAATGCCGGCAGAAGTACGGTAGCCGCGACCATCAATCCAACGCCAGATGAACAAATGTGGTGGGGTACATTCCGCGTCGGAGTGGGCAATAATTACTACCCAGGAGTACAATTTGCCCAAGATGAGGAAACTAGAAATCAATATTTCCGTCAAATGACTCCAAACATTGGAGGATTTGATACGGAAGTTATAACCAATGCTACTTCTCAACTTTTCGATAAAATCGGGGACGGTATTTTAGTAACACATTCTCATTCGGGAGGATTCGGTTGGGCAACAGCCATCAAAAATCCTCACATTAAGGCGATTGCCTCTTATGAACCCGGCAGCGGATTCGTATTCCCCGAAGGCGAAGTGCCTGAACCAATACCGAGTTCATCGGGTGCCTTGACAGCAATGTCGGTCTCTAAAGAAGACTTTTTAAAACTAACCAAAATTCCCATCATCATTTATTACGGTGATTTTATTCCGGAAAAATATGATGAAAATCCAGGTGCCGATGGATGGCGTGCGCGCCTTGAAATGGCTCGAAAGTGGCGGGATAAGGTAAATGCTTATGGAGGAGATGTCACAGTCGTTCACCTGCCTGAAATTGGAATAAAAGGAAACACGCATTTTCCCTTTTCCGATTTAAACAATCAACAAATTGCCGACTTGCTTGAAACGTTTTTTAAAAATAAAGGTTTAAACTAAATCCAATCCATTTAAACGCATCGCACATGAATCGCCGTACCTTTCTTCAATCCTCGGCCCTAAGCGGCGGAGGCTTATTGTTGAGCTTCACTTTTCTGTCGAGTTTTAAAGAAAAAGCGAACGCAACTACTCAAGAATTAAATGGTTTTGTCAAAATTACCTCCGACAATCTCATTCAAATCATGTCCCCCAACCCTGAGGGTGGTCAAGGAGTTAAGACCTCCATGCCGATGATTGTCGCGGAGGAATTGGACGTAGATTGGAAACAGGTGCAAGTCATCCAAGCGGATTTAGATACCAAGCACTTTACCCGACAATTCATTGGAGGCAGTCAAGCAATTCATCAGGGATGGAAACCGCTCCGACAAGCCGGTGCGACAGCGCGCCAACTCCTTCGTGAGGCAGCTGCCAAACAATGGCAAGTCCCTTTCGACGAAGTCACCACCGATAAAGGCGTTTTGTACCACAAGGCATCAGGTAAATCGGCAAGCTATGGATCTATGGCCACAGCGGCTTCCCAAATTCCCGTCCCTACACAAGTCGAATTAAAAAAAATAAGTGATTTCCAGATAATTGGGAAATCAAAACAGAATGTAGATATCCGTAAAATTGTCACTGGCAAGCCTTTGTTTGGAATCGATACCCAAGTTAAAGGTATGCTCTATGCAATGATTGTACATCCTCCGGCATTTGGCTTACGACTTAAAAATATAGTAACGGGAGCTGCGCACAAAATGCCAGGGATTAAAGCCATTTTCCCAATCAAGCTTTTTAATGATGGATACGAAAAAACCTTCTTTGATACGACAACTTTCCCCGAAGTCGTAGCCATTGTGGGCAATTCCACCTGGGAAGTAATGCAGGCAAAAAAGGCCCTCCAAGTAAATTGGGAACCCTTTGCTAGTTATACGCAAGCGCGTGATATGTTGGGGAGAAAAGTCGTTGAAAAAGTTCCTGGTGGACTTGAGAGCTCAAGCGAACATATAACGGCCATGAATGCAAGAATGCAACAAGCCGGAACGGTTCGCCGGAAAGATGGCGATATCGATACTGCCTTTAAATCCGCCGCAAAGGTTATCGAAAGAACCTTTTATGGGCCTTATCTAGCGCATAACTGCATGGAGCCGATGAACTTCTTTGCTCACGTGCAAGGCGACAAGGTAGCATTGGCGGGCCCCTTACAAAAACCTGAATATACGGAGCAAGCCCTAGCCGCGCGTCTCGGTATTTCAGTGGAAAATATTGACATCAAAATGACTCGCTTGGGCGGAGGGTTTGGACGGCGTTCCTACGCCCACTGGCTTTTGGAAGCGGCCTTAATTTCCCAAAAAATACAGGCTCCTATTAAACTGCAGTACAGTCGGGAAGATGACATGACCGCCGGAATTTACCGTTCGACTTACAGCGCAAAGTTTCGAGCAGCCTTGGATTCAAATAACCAACTAATTGGATTCCATGTCAAAACAGGCGGAACGCCCGAGTCTCCCTTATACCCCAATCGATTCCCTGCCGGAGCAGTAGACAATTATTTGGCAGAAGATTGGACCATAGACAGCAATATTACGGTTGGGTCATTTCGAGCTCCGCGCTCCAACTTCATGGCGGCAGCCGAGCAATCCTTTTTGGATGAAGTGGCGGAATTAGCAGGCAAAGACCCTTTTGATTTTCGCTTAGATCTCTTAAAACGTGCCCAAACAAATCCCGTTGGGAAAAATAACGAATACGAACCTGATCGCTTTATCAAGGTACTCGAATTACTTCGCGAAAAATCCCAATGGGATACCCGGAAAAAAACAAAAAAAATGGGCTTGTCCGCCTATTTCTGTCATGACTCCTATGCCGCGCATGTACTCGAATTACGCATGCAAGACGGCAATCCCATTATCGAAAATGTTTGTTGTGCGGTAGATTGCGGGATCGTCATCAACCCGGATGCAGCTAAAAATCTTTCAGAAGGCGGAATCGTAGATGGAATTGGCGCAGCCATGTATGGAAAAATGGCGATTGAAAAAGGGGTTCCCCAAAGCAGTAATTTCGATACCTACCGCATGATTCGGCATCACGAAGCTCCCAAGAAAATTGATGTCCATTTTGTGAAAAATGATATTGATCCGACAGGAATGGGGGAACCCGCCTACCCACCTGTTTTTGCGGCGTTAGCGAATGCGCTATACCAGGCAACGGGCAAAAGACATTACAGCCAGCCTTTTGCTGATAATTTATAAGCTCATTATCAGCCACCTAGTAGATTTCAAGCAACCGCGACTTTCTAGTAAATAAACCTATTTATGAAAAAGTTGCTGTTGCTCTGCTTGCTGAGCCTACCCGTTTTCGGCCAGCAAACCGCCAATAAACCCGAACGGGTACAATGGTTTCAAGACCTTGGTTTTGGGATGTTTATCCACTGGAACGTGGACGTAAGTTTAGGCAGTGTCATTAGCCACTCCCTCGCCGGTGCGTCCGACGCCTACGTGGAAAAATACATTCAAGAACTCCCCAGCTATTTCAATCCCGAACAATTTAAGCCCAAAGATTGGGCACGTTTGGCCAAGCTCGCCGGCATGAAATACGTGGTTTTTACCGCGAAACACCATGCCGGTTTCGCCATGTTCCAAACGAAAACCACGCCTTTCAACGTGATGAATACCCCCTTCAAACGGGACATCACCAAAGAGATCGTCGAGGCCTACCGCGCCGAAGGCATCGCCGTGGGCCTCTATTTTTCCCCAGATGATTTCTACTATTTACACAAACATAAGCAACCCATCGGTCGAGCACAAGACCCTGCCCATTACCCAAAAACCAATCCCGGTTTAATGGAATACGACAAGGCCCAGCTCAAAGAATTATTAACCCAATACGGCAAAATCGATATCCTCTTCATCGACGGACCCGGTGATGGTCTACGCGAATTCGCCTGGTCCATTAATCCCGATCTAGTCATCACCCGCGACGCGATGAAAACCCCGGAACAAACGACGCCCAACACGGCCTTGCCACGTCCCTGGGAGGCATGTTATACGATGGGGACCGACTGGCAGTATAAACCTACCAACGATCCGCAAAAATCCGGAACGCAGGTCATCAATATGTTGGCCGAAATCCGCGCCAAAGGCGGAAACTTTCTCCTGAACGTAGGTCCGAAACCTAACGGCGAAATACAAATCGAACAGGAAGCCATCTTGCGTGAAATCGCCCTGTGGAACTTCGCCTATTCGGAGGCGATTTATGCCGTGAAACCCTTGCCCATCATCCGTGAAGAAGGGGTTTGGTACACGCAATCAAACGACGAAAAATACATTTATGCCTTCATACTGCGCTCTTCCCCAGAAGATTGGAAATACGGTGAACGGAAAAATTTCGTGCTGAATAATATCATCGGCAACGAGAAAACAACCGTGGAAATTCTCGGATATAAAGCTGAATTAGTGGAATACAAGCAGAATTTTGATGCCAAAACATATATCAGCGCCGGACCACTCGGACTGACCATTAGCGCGGTGAATGGGCAGCGATTCTATACCAACAACAAATGGCCGAATGCCGTCGTATTGAAAATTTCGAACGCCAAAGGCAAAGCCGCACAAATCGATCAAACCAAACAAAGCACCCTCGACGGTGCCAAATAAGCATGAAAAAAATACTTCTTCTTCTATTGATCAGCGCGCCCATAATGGCGCAAAAAGTATTTACCAATTGGCCTAAAAAAGCCGACCCGGTCACCGTGGGCAAACGCACCGCCGAGCGCTTCATGGCCGTTCCGCACTCCCGTTATGGCGTGACTTTCCCCAATCCCCCGGCTACGCAGATTACCTACCCGGATGTCTGTACCTGGTTAGGGTCTTTGGGCTTTGCTAAAAAGACCCACGATAAAGATTTACAAGCGCGCCTTTACGCAAAAACCGATTTGCTACTCAAAGAGGAAGCCCACCTTCAACCCAAGAAAAACCACGTGGACAACTTTGTTTTCGGGGCGATTCCATTGGCCATCTACTTGGAAAATGGGAAACAGGAATTCAAAACCTTAGGCATGGCCTATGCGGATGAGGAATTCAAAACCTTGAGTCCGGAGGAATACGCAGCCCTAAAACCCGAGGTTCGTAACTGGTATGCCGCCGGATTAAGTTGGGTCA
>JBDKFF010000049.1:0-11472 GCA_039798865.1 Bacteroidota bacterium | reverse complement strand
TGATTACCACGCAGCAGTTTAATTACATCAAGAATTATGTCAATACGTTTGAGAAGAGTTTACAGGAGGAAAGTGGATTGAAACCGAGTGCTGCCTACCGTAGCATGATGGATATGCCTTCTTTTGTTAACTACTTTTTGATTAATGAACTGACTCGAAATGTCGATGGTTTCCGTTTGAGTACCTATTTCTACAAGGATAAAGATTCCAAGGGAGGAAAGTTAACCATGGGCCCCACTTGGGATTACAACTTGTCATTTGGGAATGCAGATTATTATGATGGATATCTACCCCAGGGTTGGGCGTACAATAAACTCGAGATGAGTGAGCAGGGAAGGGCTGATTATGTGCAGACACCTTTTTGGTGGGGCAAATTATTGCGGGATTCCGTATTCGTCAATTCTCTGAAGTCTCGTTGGACAAGCTTACGAAAAACAAGCCTAACGCCCCAAAATATCTTTAAATTCATGGATTCGACGACGCTTGCCTTAAAGGAACCCATGCAACGAAATTTTGGCCGTTTCCCACTTTATGGGAAAAAGGTTTGGCCGAATTACTACGTGGGGAATAATGCAAATGACGAGTTGTATTGGATGCAAAATTGGATTACTGCTCGTATTGCTTGGTTGGATGGCACCATTAAACTACTCGATGCCTCTTTGGTCTTGTCCAATACGGAGCCACTCGAAATAAAATGTTATCCGAATCCGACTCGCCAGTCGGTCCGCCTCGATTTCCCGCTGGGACAGGATTCCAAAGTCTTCATGGAACTTTATGATAGCATGGGTCGTAGGGTGCGCCAACAAGATTTAGGTAATCTTTCAGCAGGTCAGCAACGAATCGATATTGATCTCTCGGCTGAGTCGGTAGGGCGGTATATTATCCACCTTTCAGATTCCAGCCAAACGATCTATCGTTTTCCGGTAGTCAAAAGTTTGGAGTAAGTAAGGCTTTTCTTAATTTTGTCAAATGTCACAAACCGTCGATATCCTTCCTTTATTAGCTGCGACTCGCAAAGCTTCCACGAGCCTTGCGTCGGCAGACGCTTCCGTAAAGATTTCAGTTCTTGCCAAATTAGCTGACTTATTAAAAGCGCAAAAGGAAATTATCATCGCTGAAAATGCGAAAGACCTCGCGAACATGGATGCGGCAAATCCCATGCGGGATCGTTTGCTGCTTACAGAGGCTCGTATTGAAGCCTTGGCAGAAAGCCTACATGATGTGGCAGCTTTACCGGATCCCTCGGGTCAAGTACTTCTGAATAAGGTTTTGTCCAATGGCTTACAGCTTCAAAAGATGGCCGTTCCTTTGGGTGTAGTGGGGGTTATCTATGAGTCCCGTCCCAATGTGACGATTGATGTAGCTGCCCTGTGTATTCGGTCTGGTAACGCGGCAGTTTTGCGGGGAGGAACGGATGCTTGGTTTACCAATCAGGTCTTAGTTAAATTAATTCATGAGGCACTGCAAAGTCAAGGGCTTTCGACGGATTTGGTTCGTTTATTACCGACAGACCGTGCGCATGTGACGACTTTACTTCAAGCCACCAAATACATTGATGTCATTATTCCACGGGGGTCGGATGCTTTGATTCAGCGGGTGAGACGAGAGTCCCTCGTGCCTACGATAGAAACGGGTGCGGGTGTTTGTCACACTTATGTTGCCTCAACGGCGGATACGGATATGGCCGTTAATATCGTATTGAATGCCAAAGTCTCGCGTCCTTCCGTTTGCAATTCACTTGATACCGTCATTCTACACAGCAATCAAGTCGAATCGTTTTTAACTAAAATTGCCCCACTATTTCTGGAATATAAGGTTCGAATCTTTGCAGATTCCATCTCCTTTCCAATTTTACAAGCGCTAGCCTATCCTTTACTCGAAAGAGCTCAAGAGGAGGATTTTGGACGGGAGTTCTTGGATTTTGCTTGTTCAGTTAAGGTTGTTGATGATTTAGCAGAGGCCTTAAACCACATAGATCAATTTTCATCTCGCCATTCGGAGGCAATCGTAACATCGGATGAGCAGGAGGCACAGGTATTCTTGCAGTCGGTCGATGCAGCCGCGGTTTATTGGAATGCATCCACTCGTTTTACGGATGGGGGCGTTTTTGATTTGGGGGCCGAAATTGGTATTTCAACTCAGAAATTACATGCCCGTGGGCCTTTTGCCTTGGAAAAATTAGTCACTGAAAAGTGGGTGATTCAAGGAAATGGACAGATTCGTTAGGCTAAAATTCGTGATCTAATCCCAGTTTTTGTTTGAGTTCCCCCAAAAGCGGATGCTTTTGGACTAAGAAATCGTATTTGTCGGACTGCGTGTAAAGTAATTTCTTTTCTCCTTGTTCTTGTACAATCACATCGAGTACGATATCAATGGAGTAGTTGCGCAAGCGTTCCCGTAAAATCCCCAAAACCTCCATCCGCAATTGCTCGTTGAAGTGCTGAACTTGCACTTCATTCTCTACTTTCATGTGTGCAATCGTGCCAACTAATTCAATGGGGCGATCCATCATGACAAATTTGTTGATCAAATTAGCCTCTTTGAATTTCGTGGCAATTCCGTTCCAAACTTCCAATAATTGGGCCAGATCAAATGGCTGATTATCAAAGTTTGTGGCAGTATTTTGTTGCTCGGCTTCGGTATCCTCTGTTTTCTGTTTGATGACACTCTTACTCGAACGCAAACCGGCTAACCCTGCTGAAGGCATTTGAGCCATCGGCTTGGTGACAGGTTTTACTTCGGACACCTCGGGTTTAGGGGTATCCGCCACAGGTGCGGGACTTGTGGTGGTTGCTTCCTGATGAATGACAGGTTCCGGTTTTTCGATTACTGGAGTGCTTGTTGGTTTTTCAGCCCCAGTGCTCTTCGCTTGGGGCTCAGGCTTTTTTCCGGTAGCTCCCTCCGCAGCTACTTGGTAAACCGATGGCAGGTAATTGATTTTTAACAGGCAGAGCTCGAGATGGAGTCGGGGGTTTTTGGCCGACTTGTAATTACTTTCACACGTAGAACAAATGTTCATGGCAGAAAGTAGGAAAGAGGTGCTCGTTAATTCGGCTTGTTGCTTGAATTTGGCTTTAGACTCATCTGAAATCTCCATCAAGGCCAAGGTTTGTGGGTCTTTGGCAAAGAGTAAATTACGAAGATGTTCCATGAATCCGCTGATGAATTGCTGTCCATCAAAGCCTTTTCGCATAATTTCATCCAACAGAATTAAGGTATCCACATGATTCTGTTGAATCAAATGGTCTGTCAGACTAACGTAATAATCACTATCAAGGATATGAAGATTCTCTAATACATCTTTATGACGTAAGGCATTGTCTGTCGAGAACGTTACATTCAAGTCGAACATCGAAAGCGCATCACGTAAACCTCCATCGGCCTTGATTGCAATTAATTCCAAGGCAGAGGGTTCTGCTTGGATATTTTCTTTCTGTGCAATGCCAGCCAAATGATCGGCCATATCCTTCCATTGGATGCGGTTGAAATCAAAGATTTGGCAACGAGATAAGATCGTTGGTAAAATTTTATGTTTCTCCGTCGTCGCAAGAATGAAAATGGCGTAGGAGGGTGGTTCTTCCAAGGTTTTCAGAAAGGCATTGAATGCCGCTGCTGAGAGCATGTGAACCTCATCAATGATGTAGATTTTGTAGCGACCACGTTGAGGAGGATAGCGAACCTGATCAATTAGGCTACGAATATCTTCCACGGAGTTATTGGATGCTGCATCCAACTCGTGGATGGTTAGCGAGGTATTGTCTTGAAAGGATTGGCAAGACGGGCAAGTGCCACATGCCTCTCCATCCGCTCCAATGTTTTCACAATTGATTGTTTTAGCTAAAATACGTGCGCAGGTCGTTTTACCGACACCCCGAGGACCACAGAAAAGAAAGGCCTGTGCCAGGTGATTCGACTTGATAGCATTCTTTAGGGTGGTGGTAATGTGACTTTGGCCAACGACCGAATCAAATTGGGTAGGTCTATATTTTCGCGCTGAAACAATAAAATTTTCCATACTGCAAGTTAACTTTTAGCGATGCAATTTCCAATAAGCTATTTGGGTAAATGCAGGATCGCACTTACCGGGAAATGGTCGGTCGGGAAACGTCCTGCCCATGTCTCCGAATGTGTGGCGTGCTGGCTACAAGTCACCCCATTTTTCACAAAAATGTAATCGATGTGTTTGCCTGCTTGCTCTTGTTTAAATCCATTGAATGAGCTGTAAGGGCCATAATGTCCTTTTTGGCTAATGGTCTCGCTATCCGTTAGGTGATTGGGATCAGTTGCGTTTAAGATGATTTGAATCGGCTCATCGTCGGGTGTGGCGTTGAAATCTCCGGTAATGATAGCTGGGCTTTTGCCAGCTATTTCGGCTACTTTGGCCAATACTAATTTCGCGCTTTCCCGGCGAGCTATTTTCCCCAGGTGGTCGAAGTGCGTATTGAAAACGAAGAATTTTTTCTTGGTTTTTAGATCTTGGAATTCACCCCAGGTAACGACGCGCCGACAAGCGGCATCCCAACCGAAGCCAACTTTTTCACAGGAATCAGACAACCAGAAGGTTTTTTCGCGGATGAGTTTAAACTTAGAGGTATTGTAAAATAGGGGAGAGAATTCACCTTCCTCCTTGCCATCGTCGCGGCCCTTTCCGAACCATGCGTAACCAGGTAAAGCTTTCGCGAAGTCTTTAATTTGATGGATAAACGCCTCTTGCATTCCAATGATATCTGCTTCATGGTATTGAATGAGTTCGGCGCAATGCTTGGCGCGGTATTTCCATTGGTCTTGACCGTCAGACTCGGTGTCTAAGCGGATGTTGAAGGTCATCGCCTTAATCTGACTAAAGCCATTAAAATTGATCAAAAGGAAAAGTAAGAGACAGCTTAATGTTTTCATAATTGTTTCGATTTGAGGCCAAACGCGGTCCTTTTTGCTGTTTTCAATGACAAAGTCGGCACCCCGCAGGTATTGTTCAGGTTTAGGTTGGAGGTCAATCATCTGCATGGTTTGCATGTAGGATGAATGATTGCGTTTTTGAATATGTTGGATGCGCTCATCCAAGGGACATGAAACGGCAATGAGTTGCTGAATGATTTCCGGCTTGTTTCGTGCTGTAATGAGTGCTGATTCGTATAGGTAGAAAGGTGCTTTGGGGGCGTTTTCTAACCAAGTAATTGCGGATTTACGTACGGCGGGGTGAATAATTGCATTCAGTTTTTGAATGTCTCCCGGGTATTTCTGTAGCAATCCCTTCATCCATGGTCGGTTGTAGGAGCCATCGGGTAAATAGGCTTTGGATCCAAATTCATCCAAAATGGCTTCTTTTACATCAGGGTCATTTTCGCAAATGTCACGCGCATGAGCATCTGCCTCGAATACGGGAATCCCTAAGATGGAAAAAATCCGACAAATCGTTGATTTGCCGGATCCGATTCCGCCTGTAATGCCAATAAAGGGTTTCAGGCTTTGTGGGTTCATCTTATTCTTCTGTTAAACGAGAAGAAGCATCTTTTGAGATCGCTGATTTTTCGAATACCATGCGAACTCCTTTGCTTGCGTCAACTTCCACGACAATCGTTTTTTCACGAATAGAAACTACGCTTCCGTGTGCTCCACCAATGGTGACAACTTTGTCGCCTGTCTTTAATTCACTGATAAATTTTTGAGCTTCTTTCGCCTTTTTTTGTTGGGGACGAATCATGAAGAAATAAAACACCACAAAAATTCCTCCAAAAAGGACGATTTGCATGATTTGTGGATTGGCTTCTAATAATAACATAAGACTATTTTTTTTGAGGTATAACTTCTACTTTAAATGCGACCATGTTGTCGGCCGGAATGGTATTTGCGTACGCGGTAACTGTTTTTTGTACTTTGCCTTCTTTCCCGTGTGAGTCAAAGGTTACTTTGATAAAGCCTTTTTTGCCAGGTGCTACCGGTGTCTTGCTCCACTTGGGTGTTGTGCAGCCACAAGAAGCATTGACGGAACTAATTAGCAAAGGTAAATTGCCCTTGTTTCGGAAATGAAAGGTATAGGATACGCTATCGCCTTCTTTTATCCGTCCCAGGTAAACAAGTGGTTGATCAAAGACCATTTTAGCTTGCTTGTCTGCGTTCGGTCTTAAATCAATCGGAATGGAATTCTCTGCATCGCTTAGCGATTCCTTTTGCTTGTTGGTGCAACCCAACAAAATCAAAAAAATACCGGCAAAAAGAGAAAACCGAACCATGCTTATTTTGCTTTGATTTGGCTCATCATTTTTTCTACGTCCTCCAACAGCTTTTCGGCTTTTACTTTTGTATCGTTAACAACTTTTTTGCCTTCTGATTTAGCCATTGTTTCAGGAATTTCCTTGCCATCGACGATGTCGTTAATCAATTGCTTTAACTGTTCACGGTATTTGTTCAATTGAAAATACAATTTGCTACGGGTGTTTTCACCCTTATCAGGTGCATAAAGAATGCCCAATACAGCTCCGGTAGCAGCTCCTACTACAAATGCCCAGAAGGATTTTGATGATCTACTCATGTTTATTTACTTGCTATGTCGATTAAGCCTCGACCTGATTTTTGAATAATTTTCTCACTAATTAATTTAATCGAAACCACATCCAAGATACCATTGATAAATGGACCTGATTTAGGTGTCGAGTAGTTTTTGGCCACTTCAATGTACTCATTAATACTCACCTTCACGGGGATACTCGAAAACTTAATCATCTCGGCGACAGCCATTTTTAGGATAATTAAATCGGATGTTGCCAAACGCTCCGAATCCCAGTTTTTGGTTTGCTCGTTAACCCATTCGGTTAATTGCTTATCCTCTGCCACGCAATAGTCGAATAATTCCTCAAAGAATTTCTTATCCTCATCCCATTGCAAAGCCAAGGGCTGTAAACTCAAATCTTCCAAGGCTTCGACCTTGAAGGTTTTTGTGCTCAAACTCTTGACCACATCCTTATTTACATGCCAATTTAAATCTTTTTCCTCGAAATATTCTGTCATCGCGGGATGTTTTAACAGATAATTTTTCAGGAGGTATTTGACCATTTCTAAGTCTTGGAGTACATCTTTTCCCGCTTCAGGAAGGTAGGCCACAAAACTTTCATCGGGTAAAATTCCTTCAAGGAATAATTTCTTCAAAAGGTTTTCTTCGTCCTCTGACCAGCCAATGTGATATTCTTCGAAAGCCTGTTGTAAATCCTTCCATTTAGGCAGAATGGCAAGTACTTTATTGTTGGCGATTTGTGATGTTTTAATCGGGCTTTCCAACAAACGCCTTTGCTCATCCCATTGACCGATGGTCGGGAGATTCTGTAAATAGAAAAGAAGTTTTAAGTATTGTTTGTAGATGGATTCTACTTCGATAACCATGCTTTTGCGCATATCCCGGGCAATCTTTGCCACGTTGTTTTGATAGACGCGATAGACAGATTGAGCGGCTTCCAGCGATTCTTGTGGAATGCTTTCTTCGGTGGGTACTCCTTGGAAAAATTCCGTTAATTGGATTTCGGCTAATTTTCGCAAACCCTCTAAGCGAGGTGTTTGTTCTTCTTTGGCAACCATGAGCGATAGATCCGGGAGGAAAATCGTTTGCAAGCCATCGAAGGCTAATTGATGTTGCGCGCGTTCCTGCGTCCAAAAGGCATACATTTGTTGAAATGCTTTGACCCGTAGTAGTCTTCTGTTAACCATCCGAAAATAAAGAGCGTTCTTATTTGTAAAACACAAAATTACAAATTTTAATTTAGAAAGGTCCTATCTTTGTGGGAACTTATTCAATTCATGGGCGCACTCAGTCACCTCAATCAATATTTTTGGAAATACAAATGGCTTCTACTTTTGGGGATGCTGTTTACGTTTTGTTCCAATTTCTTTGGGGTTGTTCCCGCGCAATTGGTGCGTTTTGCCTTGGATTTGGTGACGGAAACCATCGATGTCTATTTTTTATTTAAAGGCTTTTCGTTGCAAACAGCCTTCTATGAGGTCTTCGCAAGTACCCTGTTTTATTACGGCGCACTGATAGTTTTGATGGCATTTATCAAAGGGGTCTTTTTGTTTTTGGTGCGCCAAACCTTGATTGTCATGTCCCGGCATATCGAATACGAGATGAAGCAGGAGATTTATGCACATTATCAAACGCTCCCACTTTCTTTTTACCGTCAGCAAAACACAGGGGATTTAATGGCTCGTATTTCGGAGGATGTTAGTAAGGTTCGGATGTACGTGGGACCGAGTATGATGTATGGCTTGAACTTGATCACTGTATTTGCGCTCGTCATCTACTACATGTATCAAGTAAGCACAACGCTCATGTGGTATGTATTGCTTCCATTGCCAATTCTATCCTTTAGTATCTACTATGTAAATTCCTTGATTATCAAGAAATCGGAGGAAATACAATCCGGACTTTCAACCATTTCCACGTATGTGCAAGAAGCATTTTCGGGTATTCGCGTATTGAAATCTTTTGTTCGGGAGAAACAATCTGCAGCTGCATTTGCCGAGGCCTCGGCAAATTATCGTAAGAAGTCCTTGGATTTAGTGAAGATTGATTCACTGTTTACTCCCTTGATTTCATTGTTGGTCGGATTTAGTACCTTATTGGTGGTTTACGTGGGCTCAAACGAGGTGATGGCGGGCAGAATGACCTTGGGAAATATCACCGAGTTCATTATGTATGTGTTTATGTTGACCTGGCCTGTCACCGCACTGGGCTGGACGAGTTCGCAAATTCAACGTGCTGCTGCGTCCCAAAAACGCATCAATGAATTTCTGAATATCAAATCGGAATTGGTGTCGGGCAAACAGATTGTTCAGCCGATTCAAGGAAAATGGACGTTCAAGAATTTGTGTTTTACGTATCCGGGGACGGATCGTCCAGTTTTGAAATCGCTGAATTTGGAAATTAATCCCGGGGAGTCGGTCGCCCTACTTGGAACAACAGGTTCGGGTAAGAGTACGATTGCGTTGCTGATGGCTCGTTTTTATGATCCCAGTTCCGGGGATATTTTATTAGATGATATTCCTTTGCGGGATTGGGATATACAGCATGTCCGCAAGCATTTGGGTTTTGTTCCGCAGGATGTCTTCTTGTTTTCGACGTCCATTGCTGAGAATATTCGTTTTGGGCAGGATGATTTGACGGATGCGCAAATGGAGCAGGCGGCTCGTTATGCCGATGTTTATGATAATATTCAGGACTTCCCGAATCAATTTGAAACGATCTTAGGTGAGCGTGGTGTTACCTTGTCGGGAGGTCAGAAACAGCGTGTTTCCTTGGCGAGAGCCTTGGCGAAGAATCCGAATATTTTGATTTTGGATGATTGTCTTTCTGCTGTGGATACGCACACTGAGCATAAAATATTGTCCAATCTAAAGCATATTATGCTGGATAAGACAAGCTTAATTATTTCGCATCGCGTGTCCTCGGCGAAATTGGCCAATCGGGTTTTTGTCCTTCAGGGAGGTGAGATTGTCGAGCAAGGCAAACATGCACAGCTCATGCGGAAGAAGGGCTTGTATTATGAATTATACCAACAGCAATTGAATGAGGAGCAGGGTCTAAAGTAAATTACCGCTCAAGCGAATTAATTCAATTTCTGCAGCCTTCGCGGCATATTTTGCCTCAATTAAACGCGTCTCTGCAGCGACAGCATTGCGTTGTACCTCACGTAATTCATAGGAGGTCGCGATACCAATTTTAAATCGGTCGAACGCGATATCAATGTTCTGCTTGGCAATGGTATAGTTTTCCGTTTCCAATGAAATCAAATTCAAGGCATTCTCGTAGGCTGTGTAGGAGCGTTCGATGGATGCAATTAATTGATTTTTGATATCCTCGATTTGTAACTGGGCAATTTCTGCGTTAATCTTGGCATTTTGAACACGACGTTTTTGATTGTATCCGTCAAAAATATTAATGCTGGCACGAAGTCCGTAATTAAACACATTACTAGATCCCTTTTGTACACCAAAGCCTGCACCGTTCAATACGTTATTGACTGCATAACCTGCTAATAGGTCAATCTGAGGTGTTTGTTGGCTCTGTAAATTTTTCGTATCCAATTCGCTGATTTTTTTGGTTACCAATGCCGCCATTAGCGTAGGGTTTTGCTTTAGGGCCATATCTTTTAACTCGCCCAAGTTTAGTTTAGGTAACAAATCGATGATAGCTTGTGTCTGGAATGTCGTTAGGTGCGGACGAACAAGTAGTGTATTTAAACTAATTTTTGTGTTTAAATAGGATTGTTCTTGTGCTAGCAAGAGGGCTTTATCTTCGTTGTAATCGACCTGCGCGGAATAGTAATCGACCTTCGAGCCTTGGCCAACCTCATAGCGGTCTTTGGCTAATTTTAACCGGTCATTGGAAATTTCAAGTCCTTTGCGAAAGTTGTTAACACGAAGGTCTTGACGAATAATGTCGTAATAGAGCGTACTAATTTGAGCGATTAAATTCTCAATCGAGGTTTCGGTTTGTTTGGCCCCTAGATTTTGTAATTCCTTGAACCGATCGCGTAAGACAAACATGCCTTTGCCATCGTACAGCGTCCATGCCATCGTGATTCCCGCATTACCGCTGTTGGCACGAACCCCCGATTGCACTAAAGGTGGACGTAAACCTCCGAAAAATTCCTGGTCTAGTCCCGAAATGGTGTAGTTCTTTGTAGCTGTCCCCGTAATAGTGGGCAAAAATCCGGCATTTCCAAGACTATTGTCATTGGCCGCTTGCGCTTCTCGTTTTTTTAGGATTTGAATGGAATATTGGTTTTGTAATCCTTGCTGTATGGCATCCTCCAAGCGTAAAGTTTCTTGGGCTGAACTCGATAGGCTGGCTAGTATAAACAGGCCAAATAGGCCAATGGATTTGATCATGGAACAGGTTTTTCGGTAACTAATAACAAACATAAGAATTTTGCTTCACATAATGAAGGCGAATCCTGATAAGACCTCATAGGGAATTATGCAGGTAATTCAGTAATTTCAGGGGATGATATGCATTCGTAATCTATTTATTTTTCCCATTAAATCCTTAGCCCCTATTTCCGTTGACGAAATTGAGCTAGAGTCCGCGGGTTTCCGAGGTGACCGTCGGTTTATGCTGGTGGATGCGCAAGGAATATTTATCACGCAAAGAACCCGTCCTGATTTAACTCGTTTCCGTTTAAACGTTCATGCAGAGGGTTTTGAGGTATGGGATCAAATATCCGGTTTAACGAAGCTTTTGAAACATAATCCCGAGCTTTTGGAAAGAGCGCAGGTGGAATTATGGGATGATCAGTTGGTCGTATGTGAGGTCGGCGAAGGATGGTCGGCATGGTTCTCCGAACGCTTGCAAGAGCCAGTTCGTTTAGTCATGCAATTAGCCGACAGTCCTCGAATCATTGCTGAAAAGTATCAAACCGAGGGTTCGAATCAGAGTTCCTTTGCGGATTCGCTACCTGTTTTACTCGCTTCCGAAAATTCGTATGC
>JBDKFF010000048.1:0-2671 GCA_039798865.1 Bacteroidota bacterium | reverse complement strand
CTGGGTTTCGTGGCTTGGATCAATGATTTACACAAGGGCCGTGACACGGGTCAAGGCTGGAAATGGGTGATCGATTTCTCGGCCATTTTTATGAGTTTGATTTCCTTGACGGGCATCATTTTATTGCTTTTTCTGAAGAAAAAGCGGTTAAACGGAATTATTTGGCTGGTTGCCGGTGTGGCCGTGGTGGTTCTTTTATACTTTTTTACGGGGCTTTAATTTTAAGCTATCCGCTGGATAAGTAGCCTTTAAATTGTCCATTTGGGATTTTGCCCAGGAAATGAGGGCATCTTTTTCGGCTTGACTTAGGTTGGCCTTGGGGTGTAGCCCAAAATAGGTATACGATGGCATGGGCATTTCGCCTTCCTCGACGGTTTCGATAACTTCTTCTAATTTATGGTTTTGAACCGCGAGGGGAAGTTTGGTAAATGTTGAAAAATTCAAGTGTTCTTTTCCTTCTTCGATGTGGTGATTAAGCCAGAAACCGACCGGCTGGATGTTGGAGTACCAAGGATAGGTACTCAAATTCGAATGACAATCGTTGCAGGCGTTTTTCAGCGTTTCCTGTACGGGTACGGGAATGGAATATTTCGTGGAGATATCGTAGGTATAGTCCTTGCTTTCATTTTTTTCGGGATGAATAAATTGGATAGCAAGCAAAATGAGGGGCAATGCAAGTAATAATTTTTTCATGTTTGTTTCTTCGGGTTGTATCGGAAATCTAACAAATATCTTTGAATTAAATGACTAAATTTGACTTCAATTAACCAAGGCAGATGAAATTTATTCAAAAAAAGGATGGTTTATTAATCTTATTAGGTGTCTTACCCGCTGTTTTCTTTGCTTGGTCCTTGTTTCATAATGCCTCCAATACGCCTTGGTTAGACGATTTTGAAGTTGCCCCGATGACCTTGTTTAATTGGATACATGAATCTAATTGGGGGAATCGTTGGGCACTTTTATGGTCTCCCAATAATGACCATCGTGTCGTTTTATTGAAGGTTTTGGTGGTTTTGAATTATTATCTTTTTGGTCAGTTGAGCATCAAGTGGATTATATGGGAAACGCACCTCTATTTAATTCCCTTGTACATCATAATTTGGAAGAGCCTTCCCAAAGAAAATAGGCTCACAATGTTTATTCCTGCGCTTTTTTTATTCTTGAATTTCCAATATTTTTTATCGTCTTACTGGATGATCGCTTCGGCGCAGCATAATTTGGTGATTGGGTTTGGCGGGGTATCGATGTTTTTATTGACTCGTCCGACAAGAATCAATTTGATTGGAGCAATATTTTTTGCTCTGCTAGCGAGTATTTCAAATTCTGATGGCATGTTTTTTATTATCATTGGATCATTGGTTTTGTTTTTGCAGCATCAACTTCGGCATTTGTTTATTTGGGTTGTGGTGTTTGTTTTTATGTTGTTTTTGATCTTCTGGAATTACCCGAGTATGAGTTATCATGAGCGGGGTTTAAGCTACTTTTTTGAGCATCCTCTGGAGAGCGTGCAGGGATTTTTTGTCTTTATGGGAGGGGGATTCGACTTTTGGTATCGAGAATTATCGCACTTTAGACTTTGGCAAACTGGTCTAACTGGATTTTGCCTGATATTCATGATGGGGGCGGCTGTATATTATTTTTTGTTCCAAAGCCCTTGGAAGGAGCAGCTAAACAAATGGCGTTCGCGGGATTTAGTCAACCCTAGTATCTTGTTTATTTCTGCTATGCTAGGATTCTGCCTTATGAATGCCTTGGCGATCAGTATTATGCGTTCATCTTCGGGGGAATTCGTCTATTTAATAGGGAATTACAAGATTTACCCGACCTTAGCCTTGCTATTTGTCTATTTATTGGCATTACATGTATGGAAGTCCTTCGGAGTTTATCGATACCTTTTCGTTTGTTTGAGTTTTGTTTTTTGGTCATTCAGTATTTGGAATTCCTTTACAGATGTCGCAAAACGCAGGGTGACGCTTGCTGCGGAATATCAAAAATTAATGAACGGGAAGGGGGGCTTAGGATTTACCGATGCGCAGCAAGCTAAATTCGGGATTGTCAAAACAATGAAGTATTTTGAATCAAAACAAATGTACGATGCGGATTAAATGGGCACTTATTTTCTTGGTATTTTTAAGCAGTTTTACATTAGATAATGGCCATAAGTTAGAAATCGAGGCCTTTCGGAAAGCAAGAATTGAGAGCTTGAAATCTGAAAATGGTTGGCTAAATCTAGCCGGCTTGTTTTGGCTGAAAGAAGGGGTTAATACGTTTGGCGGAAGTGAAAAAAACGATTTTGTTTTTCCTTCGGATCATTCAGATGAGTTTTTGGGGCAACTGTTGTTTAAGAATGGTCAGGTGTATTATCAAACCGTCAGCGATACCATGTTAGTGTACCGAGATGACATGAAAGCTCCTGTTATTTCGCATCGCTCCTTACGCTGGTTTATCATCAAACGCGGGGATAAATATGCAGTCCGATTGCGCGATTTGGAGGGGGAATATTTGAAGGCGTTCAAAGGGATAGATTGCTTCCCAACAGACGAAAAATATCGTATTGTGGCTGATTTCATTCCTACGAAAGGAAAGATGATGACGATTATTGATGTAACAGGTCGTTCTTATCAATTGGAATCGCCGGGGATGCTTCGCTTTACGATTGGAAAGAAAACCT
>JBDKFF010000047.1:0-5128 GCA_039798865.1 Bacteroidota bacterium | reverse complement strand
AAGGTCTTAGGTCCCATAGCCATAATCATCTTCGCAGCTGTACGCAATGAGTACTGTTCAGATAGTTGACGCGCCTCCTCATCATTGATACACAAGACATCAACCATCTTTAACACCTTCTGAAGGTCCTCCATCGCAACATCCATCCAAAAGTTCATGGTATCCATGACAATCAGTTTCGGGCGTTTAGCCAAGCCTTCGATGGCCTCAATCTGAACTTGAGGCGTTAAATTCCCCAACATTAAATATTCGCAATCTTGGTATGATGCCGGAATTTCAGGTTTAAAATCCGCCAATACATTCAAATCGGTCACAAGCGTATCGCGTGAATTCATATTGTTGTGGTATTTACCCGCCCAGAAAAAAGACTTTTCTCCCGCCTTAATTTGTAAGCCATCCAGATTGATGCCCTTAGACGTTAAGGTATCCATATATGCCTGCGGAAAGTCATCACCCACAACTGCCACCACATTTACGCGCGGCAAGAAAAAAGCAGATGATAAGGCGATATACGTACAAGAGCCTCCGATAATTTTATCGGTCTTTCCATAAGGGGTCTCTAATGCATCGAACGCAACGGTTCCAATTGTTAATAAACTCATGATTAAGGATTTAACCAACCTTAGGACAACGGCTAAAGGGCTGGTTTGGATTAAAAAATAAACGATATGTAATATAAGTCTTCTCGTTGGTCGCCCCTAATTGTGAGACAAAACGCAACATCTTCGGATTAAAATCTCCTACCCAGTTCATATCCATAGTTTCATATGGATAAAAAGGATTCTCGCGCGCAGCAGTCCGAAAGCGCAAGGCAATCGCAGACTCGACTCCTTTCCCTTGGTGGTCAGGAACAACCCCAAAAATAACCCCACAAGCGCGCGTCAAAGCGCCACGCATCTTCAGTAACAAAAACTTGATCATTCCCCACCAATTCAAACGACCATTTAAATGTTTAATGATTTGATTGAGATCTGGAATCACAATAAAAAAAGCAACCGGCTCACCGGTCGTTGTATATGCAAACCACAGTAATTGCTCATCAATAATCGGCTTCATCGTCTTCACCAAGCGTTGCGCTTGCTCTGAACTCATCTCCTTAACTCCCGGAAACTTAGCCCAAGCCGCATTGAAAATAATGCGAAAATCCTCCGCATATTTATTCAATTTTGACTTCTCAATGTGCTGAAAAACGTATTCAGGACTCTGATAAATTCGACTCGCCTTTTCTTCAATCGCTTGACTCACATTTGCCCCACGAATGGAAGAAACATAGACATATTGCTGAAAGTAATCCTGAAACCCATATTCCTCAAAAAAAGGAATGTAATATGCTTTCGTCCAAGGCATTTTATAGGTAGGCTCATATTCCCATCCCTTGACCATCAGGCCCCAAAAACTATCCCGCTCACCAAAATTAACCGGGCCATCCATCCCCTCCATGCCATGCTCCTTCAACCAAGATTTACAGGCATCAAACAACATAAATGCGGCCGTTTTGTCCTCAATACACTCAAAAAATCCCATGCCGCCGACCGGCACCTCCTCTTTCGATTGCTCATAAAATGCAGCTACCCGACCAATCGCTTGGCCTGCATCATCGAATAAGATCCAACGTATGGCATTCCCTTTCTTGAAATGCGGATTTTTCTTCGGGTTAAAAATCGATTCCACATCCGAATCCAAGGGACGAATCCAATTAGAATCGGATCGATAAAGATCCACCGGAAATTGTAAAAAAGCACGTTGAAGCGATTTGTCCTCGCCTACTTCCTTTAGCTGCATGATAGAATTTCAAAAACACACAAAGATAACACAATTAGAAAAGAATCGTTTCGAACTAGAGGAATTTGGGATGTTTGGTGAATTAAAAGAATCGGCGTAATTTTAATTCCTTTTTGAGGAGTCTACAATAGCCCTAGAATTCATGCAGCCGTTAAAAATATACAACACACTCAGCCGAGAGAAAGAAGTATTTACCCCCATCAACGCACCCCATGTGGGACTATACGTTTGCGGGCCAACGGTCTACAATTTTGTGCACTTGGGTAACCTCCGCACCTTTACCTCATTCGATATCTTACACCGATATTTAAAATTCATTGGCTATCAGGTTCGATATGTACGTAATATAACGGACGTGGGACATTTGGTTGGCGATGGAGATGAAGGCGAGGACAAAATTGGCAAAATGGCCAAATTGGAGAAACTGGAGCCCATGGAAATCGTACAGCGCTATACGAATGATTTTCATGATGTTTTGACCCAATTCAACTTATTACCTCCAAGCATTGAACCCACTGCCACTGGGCATATCGTTGAACAAATCGAAACGACAAAAATTTTATTGGAGAAAGGTTTGGCCTATGAGTCCAATGGGTCTATCTATTTTGACATTGAAACCTATAACAAGCAAGGTGGAGATTATGGCCATCTTTCGGGTCGTGTTTTAGACGATCTATTAACTGAAACCCGTGATTTAGACGGTGTGGGCGAGAAAAAGAGTCCCTTGGATTTTGCGCTTTGGAAGAAGGCCTCCCCAGAACACATCATGCGCTGGCCTTCCCCTTGGGGTGACGGTTTCCCGGGTTGGCACCTCGAATGTACCTGCATGAGTCACAAATATTTAGGTGATACTTTTGATATTCACGGTGGTGGCATGGACTTAAAATTCCCACACCACGAATGTGAAATCGCCCAAGCGAAAGCTGCCCATGGGCGGGCTCCCGTACGCTATTGGATGCATACCAACATGCTGACGGTCAACGGACAAAAAATGAGTAAATCCTTGGGCAATTCCTTTTTGCCAAGTGAATTAATTGCCGGAGCACACCCGCTTTTGGAACAAGCTTACAGCCCAATGACAGTTCGTTTCTTCATGTTGCAATCGCAATACCGAAGCACCTTAGACTTTTCGAATGAGGCCCTAAAGGCCGCACAAAAAGGCTATAAACGTATCGCGAATGGCTTACGCATCATCAAAGGAATGGAATTTGAGGCGGATTCTGCGGGCGATTTAGCTCAAGAACAGATTGCTGAAATTGATAGCGCCATCCAAGGATGCTACGATGGGATGAACGACGATTTAAATACGGCCGTAACAATTTCACATCTATTTACGTTATTAAAGAAAATCAACCAGCTCCACACGGGACAACTGGCATTTGCCCAAATTGGGGAAGAGACTTTTGGGCGATTAAAGACCAATTACATCAATTTCTTAGAGCAAGTATTGGGTCTTCGAGAGGAGTTCCCATCCGATCAAGAAGCATTGATAAAGGGAATGTTAGCCTTGTACAGCAATTTCAAAGAGAAACGCGAGTATGACAAGGTAGACGAAATTCGAGCTAGTTTCAAGGCCATGGGCTTGTTGGTGAAAGATATGAAAACACGCATCGACTGGGCATACGAAGAATAAAATTATGTTTAGAAATTTATCTCCTACGGTACGAAATTTAATTTTCATTAATATCGCTGTATTCGTTTTGGGTGGGTTCATCCCGGATGAGCTCTTAAGTCTCCATTATTTTCAAGCGAAGGATTTTCATGTATTCCAATTGGTCACTTACATGTTTTCGCATGCAAGTCTGATGCATTTAATTGGTAATATGTTTGGCCTCTTTATGTTCGGTTCTTTACTAGAGCGAATTTGGGGGGCACAACGTTTCTTGTTTTTCTATTTTTTCTGTGGAATCGGAGCGGGGTTGTTGTATATGGGGATCCAGCACTTTGTTGACTTCGCCGACTTCCGTCAAGCAACCCAAATTGTATTGAGCGATCCAAGTTCAATGCATTTATATGATTATGCACAGCATTATCAGGTAATTCCATTGCCCGATGGAAATGTCAATATTGAATGGGCAAAAGCAAATTATGCGGAATATGTCAATCGCAGCCAATTGGTGGGCGCCTCCGGAGCCGTATTTGGCATCTTGATGGCCTTTGGTTATTTATTCCCTAATTCGGAAATGTATCTATTCCCATTCCCTATCCCCATTAAGGCCAAATATTTTGTAAGCTTTTATGGTATGTATGAATTATACCAAGGGATTCAACAGTACGAGGGAGATAATGTAGCTCACTTTGCGCACATCGGTGGGATGTTGTTTGCTGTCATTCTTTTGATGGTATGGAAGACCAAACGCAATCATTTTTATTGATATGCGTGGCTTCTGGCAAGATATTCAACGCGTATTACAACAGCCTGAACAAGGTTTAGTAAAGATCATTGCTATAAACTGCGGAATCTTCATTTTGCTAATGATTTTTCGCTTACTTAGTATTTTCTCCGGGCATTCATTAGCCTACGATTCATTGTTAGAATCACTCACCTTATCTTCCCAATTTTCGCATATTTTACAAGCCCCTTGGAGCCTAGTTAGCTACTTTTTTGTGCATGTTGAACTATTTCACCTAGCCTTCAATATGATGTTTTTGTATTGGTTTGGCCAAATACTCCAAGAAGTGGTTGGGAATAACAAAAGTGTCCAAATCTATTTTTGGGGCGGCTTATGTGGAGCGCTAGCTTTTTTCTTGGCTTATCATTTCATCCCCTATTTTAATCAAAGAGGTGATGCCTATCTATTAGGCGCATCAGCTGGCGTATTTGCCATCGTCATGGCTGCAGCCACGCTGAGACCCAATTATGAAGTTCAGCTATTTCTAATCGGTATTGTTCGCATCAAATACATTGCCGGATTTTACATGCTCTGGTCCCTGCTCGAAACCGTGGGTGTCAATGCAGGAGGAAACATCGCCCATTTGGGCGGCGCCTTGTGTGGTTTTTACCTAGCCTATGTAGTTGAACATCCTATCAAGTGGCGATGGCCTCAAAAAAAAGATCGTGTTTTTATTGATGCCAAATTCACCCGCGAAACTACTCCACGTAAACCCGCTGAAAACATCGATGAGGAAGAGCTGAACCGTATTCTAGATAAAATATCGAAGTCGGGCTACGACTCACTAAGCAAACAAGAGAAGCGAAGATTGTTTACCGCGAGTCAAAAAAATGAGTAAGGCTCAAAAACATTTTTACCTTTGTATAGTTTTTCTTTCACTTGAATAAATTATTTGTGTCAACTCAATTCCCAGCAGGCCCTTTACTAAGTAAGATTCAGGCACCCGCCGATCT
>JBDKFF010000046.1:0-3253 GCA_039798865.1 Bacteroidota bacterium | reverse complement strand
GCCCCTGCGCATGAACCATATTCTCAAAATTGGTCACCGCATAATTCACCGGAATCAATTGATCATAAATCGTGTGCATTAGCACCACCGGTTTATCGATTTTCCCGGTCCGATCGTAGCGCGCAAATAATTTTTGCGGATCCTGCGTACTCGCCAAGCGCTCCGCTTTTTTGTTTACGAGCAAATTATCGGGAAACCCAGTATAGACCGTCTGTGTATTATCAAAAGGATTTCCGTTAAACTTGAGTGCTAGGTCGCGCAAGACATTTTGATTAAAAAACAAGGCCGCTGGAAGATCATCCAATTTGAGGTCAAATCGTTTGGCGAAGGCTACTGCCAATACCGAATCTTTGGCCAATAATGCTTGTTTAATCGCTCCCATACGCGAACCTGCTTGCGCAAAGGAAACAAATTGAATGGAACTCGACGGGTCAAAAATCTCTTTTAACGTAGGAATGATTCCTGGAAATAAGCCATGGAATGTCGCATACATATCAAACTCCTTCCGACACTGTAAATAGGGTCTCGACGAAAGCGGACAAAGCGGCAATCCCCCTTGATAAAACTGCCCATAATTCTCCAAGGTCGCCAGCGTAATCCCTCCGCCCATGGAATGCCCGACCATGAAAGTCGAATCCGGCTGACCCATTTTCTTGATAAAGGCCTGGCGTAATTCTTCTGTCGCATCTATGCCTTCCGCCATGGCAAAACCTTGAATTGGATAGTCGGACGCCGCAATAGCAAAACCACGATCTAAAAATGGTTTTAAGCGCTGGGCTAATTGCGCATTCGCACTATTTGGAGGCGTCCCCATAAATTGGTAGCCATGTGCGTACATAATCAGTTTTTTATTCCAGTTGGCCGGAATATGTACCTGATAGTCCCCTCCATTTAATTTACCGAGGTGGACGGCCTTTTGCGCCATTGCGCTGATGGAAAAGCAACAAAATAATAGGATACGGTATATCATAGTAGTTTATAAATTCGGATTTTCACGGCATCCGGCATACGCTCCCCCGTGCAAACAAAAATGGTGTCATTAATCCAAGCATACTTGCTTGTTAGGGACGTTTCCAATTTAGGGATAGCCCGAAAATAATATTGTGACGCATCCACCTTCTCACCCCTTGCAATGCGCGCCGCCACGTCCGGTGTCGCTACTCGAACCCCAATATTTTTCACATAGACAATCGAGCCATCATCTGTCTTGAACTGATAATGAGCCTCCAATTCAGCAACTCCATCTTTCCTTACCACCTGCCAGTCGGCCCCCCCATTAAAAATCTCCCCTTTAATCCCTGGTCCCTCCACGGTTCCTCCGATAATCGGAATGATTCGTCGGGTACCATGCGCTGTTTCCCCCACACTGAGTGCTGGGCTAAGTTTGACTTGTAATTCACAGAAAAATTCGAGTTTCGGAGCGTCTTGAGCAAAGATTGTCCCCATGCTGCATAACAGCAAAATGATAATTTTCTTCATAGGTTTAGTATATACTTCATGCCTAAGAATTCTCAAATAATCTTAGGATTGCCAAAGCTAAGCGGTTTTTAGGAATTTTACACGGGATAAATCCATTTTATCAAGTTATTGGCAGGTCCTATTACCTGAAAAGCACTAACTTCGCAATACACATACGGAGACTTCCGCTTGAACTAAACCTGATTATGAAACGAATCCTTGCGGTAGCACTATTGCTTCTCATTTCTTTTTTCTCATTCCCCAAAGGCAATTTACCCCGGACCATCGTAACGACCGACGGAGAAATTGATGATGTGGATACCTTCATCCGGATGTTGATGTATTCAAATGAATATCAGCTAGAAGGTCTCATCTATTCCAGCTCCATGTGGCATTACAAGGGCGATGGCAAAGGGACAAAATTCATCTCCGAGATGGAAATGACCCGAAAAATGTATGGGGAGAAGACCGATCTTAGGTGGCCGGGGGTCAACTGGATTCAGGAGTTAGTAAAAGCCTACGCACAAGTTCATCCGAATCTTTTGTTGCATGACAAAAATTATCCAAGCCCAGCGTATTTGAGTAGTTTGGTAAAAGTAGGGAATATCGATTTTGAGGGTGAGATGGAACAGGTGACTGAGGGATCAGAATGGATTAAGGCAAAACTATTAGACAAAGACCCGGAGCCTATTTACCTACAGGCGTGGGGAGGAACAAATACAATCGCGCGCGCTTTGAAGTCGATCGAAGAACAATACCAATCCGACAAAAACTGGCCGAGTATTAAGGCGAAAATTTCACAAAAAGCCATCATCTACACGGTGATGGACCAGGACGCTTCCTATAAAAACTACATTGGGGGGCATTGGCCTCAGATTCGGGTATTCTACAATGCGCATCAATTTGGCAGTTTCGCCTATCCCTGGAAACGCATTATGCCTAAGGCTACGCAACCCTATTTTGAAGGTGCTTATATGGCGAATCGAATTATTTTAGACCATGGACCGCTTTTAAAAATGTATTACTCCTATGGAGATGGGCAAAAACAGGCGGGCGACGATGAACACATTCATGGGGATATCACGAAAATAAAAAATGCTCAATGGGGTGATTTCTCGCAATATGATTTCATATCGGAAGGCGACTCACCAGCCTTTTTGCACCTCGTAGATGTCGGCTTAAATAACTTAAATAACCCCTCATATGGCGGTTGGGGCGGACGATTTGTTCAGGCCAAAGACAACCCCTACCGGTTTGAGGACAATGAAGAAGCGGCAGATTTCAATCCGGAAACCGGGAAAATGGATATCAATTTTTCACAGACGCGTTGGCTGATTGCCGCGCAAGAAGACTTTGCGGCTCGGGCTGATTGGTGCATCAAATCTTATGCGGATGCAAACCATGCCCCACAAATTACGGTGAAAGAAGGAATGAGTTTATCGGCATCACCGGGGCAAAGCTTGACCTTGCACCTGGAAACTAGAGATCCCGATCGTAATGGGGTGAGCTTATCGGCTTGGCCTTATCCGGAGGCGGGTTCCGGGAAAGCGGAAATCCAATTAACGGGGTTAGAAGCCAAGGTGACGATTCCTGCTACGGCCAAAAAAGGCGACAGTTATCATGTGGTCTTCGAGGGTACTGATCAAGGGAAACCGGCTTTAACGCGATATCGAAGGGTGGTTATACGAATTCGTTAAATCGCTTCAAATTCCCCGCGATCTAGATTTTTTCGTACCTCTCCTGCTTTGAAGCATTTGCCATTCATGGAGATATAAACGCCTGGAGGAAGCATTTG
>JBDKFF010000045.1:0-4856 GCA_039798865.1 Bacteroidota bacterium | reverse complement strand
TTTCGAACAAGCGAATGTAGTATTCATAGGCCAACAAAACACCTTTGCGAGCCGTTTTTGGCAAATTTTCGATACCTCGTAATCCCGCATCAAAATCGGCTTGGATGTCGGCCTCTATTTCTTTCTTTTCTCTTTCCGTAAAGTTAGTATAATCAATACCCGGAAAATATACCCGACCACGATCCTCGAAATCCGACTTGATATCCCGTAAAAAATTGATCTTTTGAAACGCCGAACCGAGCGCACAGGCATCTGGTTTCAAGCGTTCATATTCCGCCAAATCTCCGGCACAAAATACGCGTAAACACATTAGACCGACCACCTCAGCAGAACCGTAAATGTATTGCTTATAGGTGGCCTGATCGTACACACGATCTGTTAAATCCATTTCCATGGAATACAAAAAGGCATCAATTAAGTCCCTTTCCATGTGGAATTTATTGACCGCCCATTGAAAGGAATGGAGAATGGGATTCAAACTTATTTTTTCCTCGATGGCACGGTAGGTATCCTGACGAAAACGAGTAAGCAAATCGGCCTGATCCTGTTCATAAAAAGTATCCACAATCTCATCCGCCAAGCGAACAAAACCATAAACGGCGTAAATCGCCTCGTGGTAACTCTTGTCCAAAGTCCGAATTCCCGACGAGAATGAAGTAGAATAGGCCTGAGTAAAGCGCTTACTCGCATCCAAGGAAACCTGTAAATATAAATCCATCGTACTAATGTTTCAATAATTGATCGACTTCCTTGGCTACCACGATTCCTGAAATTAGGGACGGCGGTACGCCTGGACCGGGAACTGTCAATTGTCCCGTGTAAAACATATTCCCAAGCTTCTTATTCTTCAGACTTGGTTTCAAAAATGCAGTTTGCATTAGGGTGTTCGCCAAACCATAGGCATTCCCTTTGAAGGCATGGTAATCCTGCTTGAAATCTTGGTGAGCATAGGAACGCTTAAACACAATGGAATCCCGGATTGAAACACCACAATAAGCTTCCAGACGATCCATTAATTGATCGAAATATTTCTCCCGCATTTCTTCGGTATCTACTAAATCCGGTGCCACAGGAATCAACAAGAATATATTCTCACTACCCTCAGGAGCCACGCTCGGGTCAGTCACGGAAGGTGCCGACGCATAAAAGAGTGGATCCGATGGCCATGCTGGATCGGTATAAATTTCATGGGAATGCACCGAAAAATCCCGGTCAAAGAACAGATTATGGTGCTTTAAGCGCGGCAAACGTTTGTTAATTCCCAGGTAAAATAACAAAGAAGATGGCGCCATAACGCGTTTATCCCAATAGTTCTCATCGTAATTTCGATGCGCTTCGCCTAACAACGTCTCCACATGATGGTAGTCGGCACTCGCCACTACAGCATCCGCTTCGAAAACTCCATTTTCCGTTTTTACACCTTTGACCTCCCCCCCAACAATGGAAAATCCAGTCACCTGCGTATTTAATCGAATTTGAACACCCTTACTTTTCGCCAACTCGACCATCCCTTTCACAATCATGTGCATTCCGCCCATCGGATACCAAGTACCCAACTTAATCTCAGCGAAGTTCATGAGACTGTACATCGCAGGTGTATTTTGTGAAATAGCACCTAAAAAAAGGATGGGGAATTCCATCAATTTTAATAAGGTACTCGATTTAAAATACTTACGAACGTGGGTGTAAAAAGACTGGAAGACATCCATACGAATGGCATCGACCAATAAGCGAAGACTGAAAAATTCGGTGATGCTGATGGAAGGTTTCCAGACAAATTCCTGAATCCCGACTTTATATTTGTAGGCAGCTTGTTCCAAAAAGCGGTCTAGGGCATTCGCCGCCCCGAGCTCAATGGATTCAAATAAACTGCGTAATTGCTGATAATCCGCCGGCATATCAACCACCTCTTGATCCGACAAGATCACTGAATAGGATGGATCTAGGCGCTTTAAGGTATAATAATCGGATGTCTTTTTCCCGAAACGTTCGAAATATTGATCAAAAATATCAGGCATCCAATACCAGCTTGGCCCCATATCAAAGGTGAAACCCTTTTCTTGAAATACGCGCGCGCGACCACCGGCCTGCTCATTCTTCTCAAAAATCTCAACCTCATAACCTTTTGAGGCGAGCTCGGTAGCGGTGGATAAACCCGAGAAACCGGCACCGATAACAATGACTTTTTTCTTTTTCATGCTAAACAAATATAAGAAATTCCGCTAAGCTTTTACCAAAAGAAAAAGTCAGATAAAATCTGACTTTTTACTTCATCTTCTGTTAACCAAAAAACTAATTATTACAATTATTTCTAACTGTGTCTTTAGGCGTACATGCTTAAATGACTCTTAAGCGTCTTACGCGCAATGTGTATCCGGTTTTTAACCGTTCCAATAGGTAGATCCAATTCCTCTGCAATCTCGTGATACTTAAATCCTTCGAAATACATTAAAAATGGGATGCGGTACATTTCTTCCGTATGACGTAATGCCAATGCAATGTCCTCATTCATAAAAGAACGTTCCGCCCCATTTAATTGAATTGAATCTGTTGAGTTGATGTAGTGTAAATTATCTGTTGTATCAATGAACGTGTTCCGACGAACCATCCGTTGGTATTGAGTAATGAAGGTGTTCTTCATGATCGTAAACAACCACGCCTTCAAGTTGGTGCCATCCGAATACTTATCACGATTCGTAAATGCCTTCACCAAAGTATCTTGAACTAAATCGTTGGCATCATCTCCATCGCGCGTTAAACGCAGCGCAAATGGTTTCAAAAACTTTGAAAATGTACCTACCTGATATGAAAACTCTAAAGCTGTCATGATTCGTCTTGTTTGTTGTGTTTAACAAATTTACCAAAAGATTAAACAAAACAAATAATTGTTTAACAAATTTCAAAAAATATTAAACAAAATTTTGTCGACGGGACAAAGGCGTTCATCAGCGGGATTCCCGAATTTGTCAATAAAGCTTCGAAATAAAGCCAAATGGGCTTATATTAGGAGTCTATTAGAGCTCGAATGACGCGAAAAATATTATTCTTAATTTTTGTTAACTGTTTAACATTCCCCCTCTGGAGTCAAACAACTTCGCCATGTACTTGTACCTTGGAGGGAAATGTGAGCTCCAAAGAATCAAAAGAATTGATACCCGGCGCCTACATTTACATAAAAGGAACGAATAAATTTGCTCAATCCGACGCCAAAGGCTTCTTTCGAATTTCAGCCCTCTGCCCGGGAAATTATACCTTAGTCTGCCAAATGAGCAGTTTTGACCCGGTTGAAATCCCCATATCCATCAAAGACGAAATAGAACACAAGGAAAATTTCAGCCTAAGTAGTCACGAAGAACATTTACAGGAGGTTATTGTCAGCGGAAAGAAATCGGATACTGGGGCCCAACTACGCGGTCGGCTGAGTAAAGATGAACGCGCAGAACGCGATGGTTTAGGCCTAGGCGAAATGCTCAAAGGGATCAGCGGGGTTCAAAGCCTTCAAACCGGAAGCACGATTTCCAAGCCCGTGATCCACGGAATGCACTCCTCTCGAATTATCATTTTGAATCAAGGCGTCCGACAAGAGGGACAACAATGGGGCAGCGAACATGCCCCGGAAATCGACCCCTTCGTCTCTAAAAACATTCAAGTCATCAAAGGCCCTGGGGGACTACGCTATGGGGGAGATGCCATCGGAGGTATTGTGATGATGGAACCCGATGCCCTTCCGGATACCGCAGGAATTAAGGCGGAGATGCAATCGATTTATTTTACAAATGGCCGACAAGGCGTTTTATCAGGTAGCGTACAAGGTGGTTTCGGCCAAGCAAAAGGATGGGGATGGCGTGTTCAGGGTACCTTAAAAGATGGGGGAAACATTCGGACAGCCAATTATTATTTAGCCAATACGGGTGTTAAAGAAGAAAATTTTTCGGCAGCCCTAGGATTCAAGAATACGAAATGGACCAGCGATATCTTTTTCAGCCATTTTCATTCGGTCATTGGCATATTTGCAGGTTCGCACATTGGAAACATCAACGATCTTGAACGGTCCATCGAACGTGCGAGACCTTTGCCCATATTTACTCCAAAACAATTTACGCGCAAGATTGAACGTCCCAACCAAGATGTTCTACATTCCCTTGCTAAATTCAAGCTACAATACCAATTAAACAATGGAAGTGCGATCCGATCTACCTTCGCAGGACAAAATGATGAAAGACTCGAATTAGATGTCCTTCGCGCAGGTAGAAGCATTAATACGCTACGTTTCCTGATGCAAACTTTCAATGGGGAAATTCTTTTTGATGAAGCCAACACCGCAAAAAGCTGGAAGGGGCAAGTGGGCATAAACTTTCAATTTCAAGGAAACATCACATCCGGCAGAGAAGTCAAGCGGCCGATCTTAACCTCTAGCCTCCTCCCCAATTACTTCCAAAATAGCGTGGGGATTTTTGCTATCGAACGGCTCGTTAAAGAAAAATACGAATTGGAAATTGGTGCCCGACTCGATGAAAAAACCATCGAGGTACATCGTCCAAGAACAAATTACTCCAACACGATTTTCAGGGACTTGGATCGCTTCTTGGGCCTATCAGGAAGTATTGGCTTAAAGTACCATTGGACCGAAAAACTGGAAAACCACCTGATCGTTGCCCGAGCATTTCGAGCACCAGGCGTGAATGAACTTTATTCCTATGGCGTTCACCATGGCGCAGCCGCCTTTGAAATAGGTGACCCTACACTAAAAGGTGAAACGGCCTATAACTTCAGTTTGAATACGCTGTTCGCACCCAAAAATTTACAAATCGAATTGGGACTCTTCCACAATTACATTAATAACTTCATCTACCTAC
>JBDKFF010000044.1:0-2618 GCA_039798865.1 Bacteroidota bacterium | reverse complement strand
AAGGAATCGCAGCACCGGTATTCATCGAAATCAATGAACCATTGATACGTCCTGGGATAGCGCCTTTAAACTCTTCATAGGCAATAAAACGGTGAGCCATAATGGCTTCTCCGAATGTCGCTGTTAATACTTTTGAACGCAATCCAATCAAACCACGTGATGGAATGTTGAACTCCAAGTGTTGCAAGTCACCCTTAGGTTCCATGATCAACAATTCACCTTTACCCTGCGTCGCTAATTCAATTACCTTACCAGCAACCTCCGCAGGAACGTCTACGACTAATGATTCAATCGGCTCTAAACGCTCGCCATTTGGGCCTTCTTTGAAGATTACTTGAGGCTGGCCAACTTGCAATTCGTATCCCTCGCGACGCATCGTCTCGATTAATACCGACAAGTGTAGAATACCACGTCCAAATACTAAGAATTTATCTTCACTTTCCGTAGGAACAACTTTTAATGCCAAGTTCTTCTCCGTCTCTTTGAATAAACGATCACGTAAGTGACGAGAGGTTACTAATTTACCTTCTTTACCAAAGAAAGGAGAGTTATTAATCGTGAACAACATGTTCATCGTAGGCTCATCGATTGCGATACGATCCAATGCCTCTGGATTTTCCGCATCAGCGATGGTATCACCAATTTCGAAATCTTCGATACCGGTAACGGCACAAATTTCTCCACATTCAACTTTGTCTACTTTTACTTTGCCTAAGCCTTCAAATACTTGAAGTTCTTTGATACGCATTTTTTTGGTTGTACCATCCGACTTGCAAAGAGAGATTTGCATCCCTTCTGTCAAGGTGCCACGCTCTAAACGGCCGATCGCAATACGACCTACGAATGATGAGTAGTCTAATGACGTAATTTGCATTTGAGGTGTTCCCTCTTGAACTTTTGAAGCTGGAATATGCTCGATAATCGCATCCAATAATGGGATGATATTATCCGTTGGCTTTTTCCAATCATCACTCATCCAACCTTGTTTTGAAGAACCATAAACACATGGGAAATCCAATTGATCTTCCGTAGCATCCAAGTTGAACATCAAATCGAATACACTTTCGTGCACCTCGTCTGGACGACAGTTTTCTTTATCTACCTTATTGACAACGACAATGGGCTTCAAACCTAACGCAATTGCTTTGGATAATACGAAACGAGTTTGTGGCATAGGGCCTTCGAAGGCATCTACCAACAAGATAACGCCATCAGCCATACGTAGAACGCGTTCTACCTCACCGCCAAAGTCGGCGTGACCCGGTGTATCAATAATATTAATTTTTACTCCATTGTAACGAACGGATACGTTTTTAGACACAATCGTAATACCACGTTCACGTTCTAAGTCGTTGTTATCTAGGATCAAATCTCCAAATTCCTGGTTCTCACGGAAGATTTTAGAGGCGTGAATAATTTTGTCCACAAGAGTCGTTTTACCGTGGTCAACGTGGGCAATGATGGCAATGTTACGAATGCTTTGCATAAAAATGTAGGCGTTGAATGAATTAAAATTCTCCTAAGTCGGGGAATTTAAGGTGCAAAGGTAGGGATTATTTCTTTGAAAAGTGCTAATTGATTAAAAATCAATGCGGGTAGAATTATTCTGTTAGGGCCTTTGATGCCTTAACGCTTGCTTTTAAACCGAAATGTTCAGCTATTTTTTGTGCAATTCCCTTGGAATCAATCCCACAGAGTGCGTAAAGCTCACTTTGCTCTCCATGTTCCACAATTTGATCTGGGATTCCTAATCGGATGATTTTGGATTGATATTGATGATCCACCATGAATTCTGCGACCGCAGAACCAAAGCCACCTACGATGGAGGCGTCTTCTACGGTTAGGATTGTGGAATAAGTTTTAAATATTTCGTGTAAAAGTTCTTCGTCCAAAGGTTTAGCAAAACGCATGTCGTAATGTGCAGCATCAATACCTTGCGTAGCTAATTGCTCGGCAGCTTTGATGGCTTCGTTTCCGATATGTCCAATACTTAGGATGGCGATGTCTTTTCCTTTCTTTAGTTGGACACCTTTCCCAATTTGGATTTCTTCAAAATTTGTTCTCCACGCTGGCATAACGCCTTGACCTCTTGGGTAGCGAATGCTGATGGCTTCTCCGCGATCTTTGAATGAATCTAAGGAGGCGGTATACATGATATTTCGTAATTCTTGCTCATTGCGCGGAGCTGCCACAATCATATTGGGCACACAACGCATTATTGCGATATCTAAGTTTCCATGGTGCGTCGGCCCATCGGCACCGGCTAAACCTGCACGATCTAGACAGAATATAACGGGAAGCTTTTGTAAACAGACATCGTGAACGACCTGGTCATATCCACGCTGCATGAAGGAACTGTAGATGTTACAGAAAACGGTCATGCCCTGAGTGGCCAATCCCGCCGAGAAGGTAACGGCATGTTGTTCGGCAATTCCCACATCAAACGCACGATCAGGCATGGCGCGCATCATGATATTCATCGAAGAACCAGAAGGCATCGCTGGGGTAATTCCCATGATTTTCGGGTTCTGTTCGGCTAGTTCAACGAGCGTATGACCAAATACATCTTGGTATTTGGGCGGCTGAGGGTTGTCGTAGGTTTTCTTCTCGATTTCACC
>JBDKFF010000043.1:0-2926 GCA_039798865.1 Bacteroidota bacterium | reverse complement strand
GGCTCCATTTGGTGCCAAGTAATTCCTGCCTTACTTCCGTAAATACGGAAATTGAAGTCATTTTCCTCCCCGTTGCAGATTTGTGAACAATGCAACACACCCTTGGCTCCGTTATTGTAATGCAATAAGATATTGCCATCGTCATCCAATAATCGTCCTTCAACGAAAATGGTCAAGTCGGCACATAATTCCGTGATATGCAATCCAGTAATATATTCAATCAAATTTTCACAATGTGTTCCAATATCGCCTATAGCGCCCGCTGCGCCACAACGCTCGGGGTCTGTACGCCATGCCGCTTGTTTCTGACCGGTTGCCTCTACTAAATCGATTAACCAGCCTTGTGGATATTCTACGATGATCTTACGAATTTCACCTAATTGACCCGATTCTACGAGGTGTTTTGCCTCTTTGACCATCGGATAGGCAGTATAATTATGGGTCAATGCGAAGATTAGACCCGTTTGATCAATGATTTTTTTCAGTTCTTTCGCCTCAGCTAAGTTCAGGGTTGCGGGTTTGTCGCAAACTACGTGGAAACCGTTTTCCAAGGCCATTTTGGCTGCAGGAAAATGCACGTGGTTTGGGGTTACGATGGAAACGAAATCCATGCGTTCCCCTTCCGGTAATTCCTTTTCCTTGAGAATCATTTCCTCGTAGGAACCATAAACACGATTCTCGGGTAAATAAAGTGCTTCGCCTGTTGCTCTTGATTTTTCAGGATTCGAGCTGAATGCCCCACAAACTAATTCGATTTCGCCGTCTAATTGCGCACCTCTGCGGTGAACGGCACCAATGAAGGCCTCGGTACTTCCACCGATCATGCCCATTTTTAATTTTCTTCCTCGCCGACTCGCTGCAGTCGTAGACGTTCCTCCTTGGATCATATATTGATAGATTTAGATTGTTACAAAAATAGGGCTTAATTTGATTAAATTACCCTTTATACGGGTCAGATTTTTGAAAAATATTCAAAATAAATCGCTTTTGTGGTCGGAATTCAAAAATCTTTTCGTTTTTTTGGTACGATTTTTCCAATGTTGAATTTAATTTTTTTAAGATTATAATTTCTAAAACCTTTTAACTAAATCTAATCTATTATGAATCAAACTGTTAATGCCAATCGTTTATTTTTGGCGTCGTGCTTTGCACTCATTACGACTGCCTTCTCATTTAGTATACGGGCAGGGATTTTGCCACAGTTGGGCGAAGAATTAAATTTAACGAATGAGCAATTAGGTCACATCAATCAAATGTGGTTTTTAGGTTTCCCTATTTCCATGATTTTGGGAGGTGTTTTTTACACATCCATTGGGCCCAAGTTAATTATGCAAATTGCCTTAGTGGCGCATGCTGCGGGTATTTTATTGACAATTTACGCGGTTGACTATAATTCACTTCTTATTTCTACCCTCTTAATTGGTTTAGGAAATGGATGTACCGAAGCAGCTTGTAATCCAATGATTGCAGATGCTTACACGGGTAATGAAATGAGCAGCAAGCTGAATCGTTTCCACATGTGGTTCCCAGGTGGAATTGTGGTGGGTTCCTTGATTTCTAAATTCATGACCGATGGTGGTTTTGCTTGGCAAACACAAGTATGGGTAATCATTATCCCTACGGTCATTTATGCCATTTTATTCTTTGGTCAATCTTTCCCTAAACCGAGAGTTGATGCAAGTTCAACGTTGGATAGCTTCAAAGCGATGTTAAATCCTTTATACTTATTTATGGCTGCTTGTATGGCTTTAACTGCTATTTCGGAGTTTGGTCCTCAACAGTGGGTTGGTCCAATTTTAGCGAAAGCGGGTGCTAGTCCGATGTTGATTTTAGCGCTTGTAACGGGCTTAATGGCGGTAGGTCGTTATTTTGCAGGACCTATTATTGCCAAGATTAATACCGTAGGTGTTTTGTTAGGATCTGCGGCTTTTGCTTTGGCTGGATTGTATTTAATGAGTACAATGTCTGGATCTACCTTGTATTTTGCCGCATTTATTTATGCCTTGGGTATTTGTTATTTCTGGCCAAATATGTTAGGCTATGTTGCAGAAGCAATGCCCAAAACAGGTGCTTTGGGTTTATCCATCATGGGCGGTATCGGTATGTTTTCATCTTCGATGTTTCAACCCATTATCGGTAGTTGGATAGATAGCAACAAAGCTGTAGCCGTTGCTAATGGATTAACGGGTGATGTTGCTGATTTAGCGGCGGGCCAGGCAACCTTATCTAATATGTTGATTTTCCCAGGTATTTTGATTGTAGCATTTGCAGCCTTGTATTTCTTTGGAAAGAAAACAGACTCAGCGAAAGCCAGTCATTAATTATGGTTAAAAGGGAGCCTCGGCTCCCTTTTTTTTATCCCAAATTCCGCATAGCTTTGGTAATTCTTCCATGATTGCCAAGTTTATGCGGTATTTGTTTTTTTGCTTGTTTTTGATTGCTTGTAAACCGAATTACAACGTCGACCCTACGCAGGTCGAAAAGCAATTACGTAGTCTCGAGAAAGAAAATCCAGAGAGCAAGATTTTGGGAGAGACCCGTTTCGGTGATTTTGAAATAACGCTGGCGAAGGAGACTCCTCTTCATCGAATTAATTTCGTCCGACTGGTGAAAATGGGCTATTTTACGGATCGATATTTTTACCGAAATGTTTATGAGATTGGAATGCAAGGCGGGGGAGAATTTAGCGATCGTTTGGCTTACCTTGTTCCTGCTGAATATCCGGATCACTTAAAACCGGAGCGAGGAACCATCGCCATGGCGCGCTACGATGAGGGAAACCCCGAAAAGGCCTCTTCGCCCACTGAGTTTTTCATTGTTACCAATACCGAACAGGCAGCTCGTTTTTATAAGCAATATGTCGTTTTTGGTAAAATCACCAAAGGTCTAGCGGTCATCGATTCCATCCAGAAACAACGTTCTTTCG
>JBDKFF010000042.1:0-3990 GCA_039798865.1 Bacteroidota bacterium | reverse complement strand
TATATTCCAGCAGAACAACGTCGTTATCTACGGTTTTTTGGACGATGACATCAAGAAAAAAGACACGATGATTGGTGAAATCCCTGTGTTAGGAACGACCGAAGATGAAAGCTATTGGGGGCTAATCGGCAAATCTTGTGCCGTATTTGTTGCCTTGGAAAACCCAACAGAGCGAAAGAAAAGGATTGAGTTAATCGAAGAAGATCGTAAGACAAAACCCGTACACGCCATACATCCAAGCGTCCAAATCGCTAACGTGAAAAGCTTAGCTTATGGTATATTCATTGGTGCCAATTCCGTCATAGGAGCTGAAACAAAAATATCGGACCACGTGGTAATCGGACCAAGCTGTGTCATTGAAACCGGTGCTGTCGTTGATGAATACAGCCAAATTGGTGCCGGATCAGTTATCGGAAAAGAGGCCCAAATTGAGAAAAATGCGTTCATCGGAATTCATTCGACGATTGTCGGAAGCATTAAAATAGGTAAAGGCGCAACGATTGGAGCGGGATCTGTGGTAATTGAAAATATTCCAGCGAGTAAACGTGCATTTGGCAATCCAGCAAAAATACTATAGTTTTTGAATGTTGTGTGGCTCAACAAGGTTCATGAAATGGAACCGCAAATAGAGTTGGGCCACAACAATAACATCCTCCATACAATACGACTCTATCCGAGCTAAATTGTCTTCTTTGTAATAAACACCGTGTACTTGATCGCCCGACAAGTCTGATTTAGCTCCTTCAATTCCCATCATTTCGGCCAATAATTCGAGGGAAGTATAGTTTTTCCGGTCTCCAAATCGCCACATTTCCATCGTGTCCTGATGAATAATTTCCCATGGTTTTTTACCCTGAACTTGAAGTGCTTTGGGAATTTCGAGATTATTTGCCAACATTCTTCTACACAAATAGGGGAAATCAAACTCCTTACCATTGTGTGCGACAAGCGTTAATTCTTTTGATTTATAGGTCTTCGTTATAAACGCCCCAAACTCTTTCAACAACTCCTTTTCGTCATGATGCGCGATTGTTTTCACCTTCAAACAAAGCTCCTGGTCCTTATTCACATACAAGAAACCCATTCCAATCACAATAATCCGACCAAATTCAGCAAATAAAGCAGCGCGGTCTGCATATAAATCCTCAAGGGATACATTATCTGAATTATAAAGATTCTTCGCCTTTTTTAGCCAAAACTCTTTCATTCGTTCGGAAAGTTGGGAAAAATCCGATTTTCCAGATACCGTTTCGATGTCGAGAAATAGCGTGTTCTTGAAGTTCATTTTAGACAGGGTTTGGCAATGTTTCACGTGAAACATTAACTTGGTTAAACTCGAAAAGTGCACATAAATTACCCAAAACGAGCTTCTTTACCTCCTCTATATCAACGCTTCTCCCCAGCTCTTGCGAGAGCGAGGTTACGCCCTTGGTGGCAATTCCACACGGCACAATGTGACCAAAATAGGAGAGGTCGGTGTTAACATTCAAGGCAAATCCGTGCATACTAATCCAACGAGATGCTTTGACGCCAAATGCACAAATCTTTCTCGGGTCATCCGACTCGGGGTCTATCCAAACTCCGGTAAGCCCATCAATTCGTCCGGCCTGTAAGCCATAGGACGAACAGGTTCGAATGACAGCCTCTTCAAGCATTCGCAGATAGAGGTGTATATCAGTAAAGAAATTCTCTAGATCAAAAATGGGGTATCCGACCAATTGTCCTGGCCCGTGGTAGGTAATGTCACCGCCGCGGTTTATTTTAAAAAAGCTAGCGCCGATTGTGTGCAAAAAAGATTCTTGCATTAACAGGTGAGACTCATCGCCGCTTTTCCCCAAGGTATAAACATGTGGGTGCTCACAAAATAAAAGGAAGTTGGGCGTAGGCTTTTGATCCATTTCATCTAAGCCTCTATTCGACAATTTTATCCCTGCCGTGTGGGCCATCAATGATTCTTGAAGGTCCCAGGTCTCCTTGTAGGCGACAAGGCCTAAATCAACAAATTGGACATTTTTATTCTGCATGGAAAATTATCAAAAACAAGCTCGGCCGCTTCAATTAGAAGCCTTTTATTTGAGAAAACAAATATACAAGAATGGCGAAACATTTACGACTAGGCTGGCGCGCAGAAAACCTGGCAACTGATTATTTGCGGCAACAAGGGTATTATATCCGAGAAAAAAATTACCGAGCTGGAATCGCGGAAGTAGATCTGGTCGCACAAAAATCACAAACCCTGTGTTTTGTTGAGGTTAAAGCCAAAAAGTCAGGTGGGTTTGGGCCACCCGAAGAACGGATCGATGCGGGGAAAATTCGTCGCTATCATCAAGCTGCAACGAACTATCAAGAAGACGAAAATTGGTTTGGGGAAATCCGATTCGACAGCATTTCCATTACTTTTTTTCCACAAGCTGTACAAATTGAGCATTTCGAGGATGCTTTTTCGTAAATTCGTGGTTTAGTTTACAAATATGATCAGTTTTCACACCGAGGACGTTTCTTTTAATCTACCCGATAAGCTTAAACACAAGCAATGGCTTCAAGCTGTTGCCAAAGAGGAGCAAAAAAAGATCGGGGAGCTAAACTATGTGTTTTGTTCTGACGACTATTTATTGGGGATCAACCAGGAGTACTTGCAGCACGATACCTATACAGATATCGTCACCTTTGACAATTCTGATAATCCAAAAATTATCGAAGGGGATATCTTTATTTCATACGATCGCATCTTGGAAAATGCCGCGAAATTTGGCACCGAAAACAGCGAACTGCAGCGCGTCATGGTTCACGGCTTATTGCACCTGTGTGGTTATAAAGACAAGGCGAAAGCGGACAAAAGCTTAATGACCGAAAAAGAAAACTACTATTTGGAAAAAAGATAACACGTGTTCCACGTGAAACAAAAATAAAAATGATGCAGAATTCATATGATGTAATCGTAGTAGGAGCGGGGCATGCGGGCTGTGAAGCGGCGCATGCGGCGGCGCAAATGGGCTCCAAGGTTTTGCTGATTACGATGAACATGCAAACCATTGCACAGATGTCTTGTAACCCGGCGATGGGTGGGGTTGCGAAAGGACAGATCGTGCGAGAGGTAGATGCGCTAGGAGGGATGTCGGGAATTATCTCGGACAAAACGATGATCCAGTTTAGGATGCTTAATCGCTCGAAGGGTCCTGCGATGTGGTCGCCACGTTGCCAGTCGGACCGTGCGCGATTTGCTGAGGAGTGGCGTTGGGCATTGGAGCAAAATGCCAATGTTGATTTTTGGCAGGACTCGGTCGAATCATTGCTTGTGGAGAAGGACGTTGTGAAGGGGGTAAAAACACGGATGGGTATGGCGTATTTTGCACCCACGGTTGTGTTGACAAATGGGACGTTTTTAAACGGCCTTATTCATATTGGTGAAAAGAATTTTGGCGGGGGTCGAATGGCCGAACCAATGGCTGGGGGGATTACGGAACAATTGATTCAATTGGGTTTTGAATCGGGACGAATGAAAACGGGAACACCGCCGCGTGTAGATGGTCGTAGTTTGGATTATTCCAAAATGGAAGAGCAAAAAGGGGATGAGAGCCCCACTTCATTTTCCTATTTGACGAAAACACCGCTGAAGGAACAGCGCTCTTGTTGGATTACACACACGAATGAAAAAGTACACGAAGTCTTGCGAAAAGGTTTTGATCGCAGCCCGATGTTTGCGGGAAGAATCAAGGGTTTGGGGCCGCGTTATTGTCCATCTGTAGAAGACAAGATTAATCGTTTTGCGGATAAGGATTCCCATCAAATTTTCGTTGAGCCCGAAGGTTGGAATACAGTTGAGATTTATGTGAATGGATTCTCCACATCCTTGCCAGAAGACATTCAGTTTGAGGCTATCCGTTTGATTCCGGGTTTTGAAAATGCAAAATTATTCCGCCCGGGTTATGCTATTGAATATGATTACTTCCCGCCGACACAATTAAGTTCGACCTTGGAAACAAAACGGGT
>JBDKFF010000041.1:0-4404 GCA_039798865.1 Bacteroidota bacterium | reverse complement strand
CTATTTGTGCACACGAGAACCCGAGTATTTTGGAATGCTTAGTGAACCATCTATTGTGAGTTTGAATTTACAAGGTGGTCCCATGAGCGAAGCCGAATGCCAGGAGTTTGAGCAAAATGCCCATTACCTTGATGCAGTTCAACTGCGACGGTTTGACGATTTGGCGAAAGTTCCTAACAGGGAGGTACGTCCACTCGCATTTTACCTAACATTTATCGAGGGTCAGCTTAAATGAATATCGCATTAAATCGGTCTTCCAAATGGGCACTTCATCCGGCCTGGTCGATGATTGCAGCATTTGGATGTTACTTCTGCGTCTATGGATTTCGCAAACCCTTTACGGCAGGGCAATACATTGATCAATATTGGTTGGGCATCCACTGGAAATCGATATTAATCTCGTCACAAATTGCAGGTTACATGCTATCAAAATGGTGCGGAATCTTTTTTGTTTCGTCCATTACCTGGGAAAAACGAGCTCGTGCTATAATCCTTAGCACCCTCGTCGCCGAATTCGCCCTGTTAGGTTTTGGTTTAATTCCTAGGCCGTGGAATTTACTTTTCTTGGTATTAAATGGCTTGCCACTGGGTATGATTTTTGGCTACATTCAGGGGTATTTGGAAGGTAAAAAAAATACGGAATTATATATCGCAGCCTTGGGATCCAGTTTTATCTTAGCGGATGGCGTATCGAAATCCGTGGGTATCAATGTTTTACATTGGGGTGTATCCGAAAATTGGATGCCTTTTTTCGCGGGTTTACTTTATGTCATTCCCTTGCTATTTTTTGTTTGGATGTTGACGCAAATCCCAAAACCCAACCAACAAGAAATCGCCGATCGCTCCGAGCGAGAACCCATGTCCCAAAGTGATCGATTGCACGTTGTTAAACTATTATGGCCGGGCATCCTAAGCATCAGTTTATTGTACTTATGCGCGTCCTTATTACGAGGAATTCGTTCCGACTTTGCCCCAGAAATTTGGAAATATTTAGGCTTTATAAGTTTACCTCAAACGTATTCACAAACGGAGATTTGGGTTACTTTGGGTATACTGGGAATCAATGGAAGTCTCGTATTAATTAAGAGCAACTTCAACGCTTTTTTTATCAGCATCTTCTCGATATCCTTGGGTTTTGCCCTCTTGTTATTAGCCGGATTTTGGGGTGTGGATCATCTGAATCCATTTTGGCTTATTGTTTTAACAGGCTTTGGAATCTACTTACCATATTTGACTATAACCACTTCTGTATTTGAGCGCATGATAGCCATCACCCGGCATAAAGCGAATATAGGTTTCTTGATGTACATCGTAGATTCTATCGGATACCTAGGGTATAATGTCTTATTATTGATGCTAGGTTTTATTGCTCCCAATATCAATATCCCTGAACTATTCTTCGATTGGGTCAAAGCCCTGGGAATTTTAGGCCTACTAATTTGCTTGGGATCTTGTTTCTACTTCTTAAAAAGATTAAAGCAATAACCCTTTTTTCAGGAAAGCTGTTGGGAAATTATTCCCAACAGCTCAGTACAAAACCTATTTTTTGACCGACTGGAAATTCAAACCCATCAAATCAGCTACTTGATGAATCAGCTCCCGCTGATAAACTTGTTCAGATTGATGAACCTCACCTAACTCCGAAACCTTCGCTCCCAACATAGCATACCAAATTTGATAGCAATCCTTTACTTTCTCCCCGTGGGAAGTCCATTGTGTTTTGATCACATCCCCACGACCATGATCCGTGGTAATCAATATCGTCGTTTTGCCTTTGTATAAGGGATCCGATTCTACAAAGTTCCAGATATCGGCCAACCAAGCATCAAACTGATGTGCCGCATTTAAATAATGTCCATAATGGCCTTCGTGCGCAAACTCATCGGTTTCGCCGTAGGAAATGAACATCGCTTTGGGCTTCTTGTTTTTCAAATAATCCATGGCTTGATAATGCATAAATCCATCCAAAATCTCCGCATCCCCAAAAGCCCGGAAGGAATCATTGGCCATATCAGACAATAAAGAACTTGCCTGCGTATTCACATAAGATTTATAGGAATCAAACGCATTAACCACTGGGAAACCTGCACGTTTCTCGTTTAAAATTCTATCAAAGGCATCCCAAGCACCAAAGGCTGCGACCGAACCTTTGTAGGCTGGCAAGCCATTCAAATATTCAAAGAAATTGGTATTGGGGTTCGCACGGTAATCATTTGAATTAACCGCGGTATCTACTTGACCCGTCAACAACTCACTATATCCTGGATAAGAAAACCAATAGGGATTGGCGACATCCACCTTCGACCCCAAAGCTCGATTACCGTGAATCTGCCCTTTCTTTACAATCGTATTCCAGAAAAATGGGAGGAGTTTCGCACGGCGAGTAGCTACATCGGCCGACCAGTATTTCGAGACAATCGCAGCACTATCCCCATGATGAAAACGCTTTACTTTGACGATGGAGGAATCCATACCACCAAAAACTTCTTGCCAACGGAAGCCGTCGGTCATAATGACAATAACCCGATGACCTTCACTATTTTGGCCGAAAAGTGTTGAAAATGAAAGCAAACAAAAAAAGATTAAATAGAATTTCTTTGACATAAAAATTTGATTTATAAGTTCAATTTAGCACTATCCATTTTCAAAGAGATTAAATCATCATAAAGTAATAATCAAATTATATAAATAAAAACAAGAAATGCCGGCAGGAATCCGGCCGACATTTTCTTAATTACACCAATATAAAATCGTATTAAAGTCCGATGGTAGATACCCAAGCTCTTTTTTGCTTGTCGTATCGTAGCGTAGAATCTGGCCATTCCACATAGTGCTTCATGTTCAGATATTCAGTTAAGTAACCCTTTTTAGCCAATTCACGGAATAAAAATCCACCACGTTCAACGACCGTCTTTTCATCAAAATGTGGGGTGTTGACTACTTCCTCAAATTGATCTATTTCCAAAGAATTGGGTTTTAAGGTAAAAGTCCCCAGTACCCCACGGCGTAAATCCATTCGGCCAGCGACAGGTCTACTAATCAAATAAGTATATTTACCCGTTGTATCCTGTACCAAATTGACAAACTGATATAAAGTCAATCGCTTCACGTATTCCGCGCGAAACTGAGCTTGATATTTTGTCGAATCAGTCGCGTAAAGCGCTTTTTCACTGATGATTGTTATAATATTGGTGAGTAAGGTATCCCGATCAGAATCAGAAAAATAATAGCCTGCTTCATCTTTTGATTGACATGAGGCCAAGGCAATAAAACTAAAAACTATTCCTAAAATGCTATTTTTCATATTGATATAAAAAAGGCCGCACTACTTATGCGGCCTTTTGGAAAATAAGCTAATTACTTAATGTAAAGAACTGAGTTAGGTGAGAATTCAGCCCAACCAGCTGTCCAGTCAGAATCCTTGAACGCTCCAATGAAATCTGTTGGTGTCATTCCAGGTAAAGATGGCAATGCTGTTCCAATTAATGACTCAGACGTACCCGCCGTTAGCGTTAACGTAGGACGTGCAGACCACAATGCAGATGAAATACCTGTATTAGCAGTAGATGTCAATACTTTATTTCCTACGATTGCTTTGAACCAATCAGATGCCTTAACACCCGTACCAATTTCAATTGGTCTTGTTGCCACTGTTCCAGAAGCACCTGTCTTCGCAATTTGCTCCTCATCAGCTACCGCCACACCGAAACCGTAAACGTTCGTGTTCAATGCTGTGAAACCTGAAGTTCCCCATCCTGAAGTACCTGCGATAACCACGTTCTTAACGATCAATTCACCATTCGCAGCATTAGTCTTCGCAGCACCTCTTTGGCTATCAATGTATAAACCTGTTGGGTAACCTGTAATAAATGTGTTGTAAATTTTGATCTTGTTGTTACGACGTAATTGCGCGCCATTTTGGAAGTTGAAATCCAAGTAAGATGAAGCTGTTCCTTTCGCACCAATGACCGAAATATTTGCAAATGTGGCAGCTGTAAATGGTGTAGCACCATCACCATTCGAATTATTATCTACCTCGAAACCGTTTGATCCAGATGCATCCGCCAAGTTTCCATCACGGTAGCTTAATCCGAATTGTACATTACCCGAATATCCGTTATCTACGTCAAAATCATCATCCGTACCTTTGTAAGCGATCAACTATTTCGCGTTAACGGTTCCACCGAACCACTCGAATGAGTCATCCACTCCGAATGAAGCCATTACATATTCAATTGTCGTACCAGAACCTACTGAACCCATTGTCAATGAGTTAATCTCTTGGTTTGGATTCAATGGAATACCTGCATACTCAATACGAACATATTTCAATGAACCCGAATTATCTGCCGCATCTGTACCGCCGTGGAAACCTTTGTAACCACCTTCTAATTCTACGTTACC
>JBDKFF010000040.1:0-4523 GCA_039798865.1 Bacteroidota bacterium | reverse complement strand
CCGCTTTGGTACCTCTGGCCTTTAATGACCTCGTGGTGACTAGCATGTTACGCGGCAAAAAAGTCATGCATCTTTTTGATGATCCTGCGTTCGATTACCTACCCGGCGAATCGGTTATTATCCCTGCGAACGTGGAAATGAAAATCGATTTCCCAGAGGCAGAATTACATAATCCTACCCAATGTTTAGCATTGGCGATTGATAATAAAAAGATCGTTAATACGCTCGATTTTTTGAATGAGCGCTATCCGAAAGAAGGGCTGTCCAACTTCTGGCAATTGGATGATCGGAATTATTTCTTTTACAACAACCAGGATTTGGCTGTCACCATCAACAAATTGATACAGGTCTGCCAAAGCACCTCCATCACCAAGGATGTCTTAGCCGATTTAGCCATTCAGGAATTACTCATTCACATTATCCAAACGCAATCGGTTACCTCGATTGAACGCGGAGGAGAGCTTACCCCGAATCCCATTTTGAATAATATTTTGTTGATCATCCGACAAAACATTACCCAGAAAATCAATTTAAAACAGATTGCGAAACAATGCGGTTTGAGTCCCGCATCCATGTACCGAATGATCAAACGCGAGTTAGGCATTAGCCCGATTGAGTTAATCATCATGGAACGAATTAAGTTGGCCAAAGCCCTCTTAAAAGACCAAAACATGTACATTAAAAATGTATGCTATGAATCCGGTTTCGAGGACGCGAATTATTTTATCCGGGCCTTTAAAATGCACGAGGGCATCACGCCCAAACAGTACCAGCAGTTGAATCAATCCAAGTAGCGAAGGGGCACTAAATCCATCCGCTCTTCATCGGTGAATAAGCGGGACTTCGTGATAAATCGAAGGCCCATGGGGATTTCCAGCGAGAAGGACGAACCGCGGCCCGGTACGATATCAATGGTGAGCTGAGTATATTGCCAATATTCTTGTTGGTCCTTACTCATCCAAAACTCACAGTCGGCAATCTCCCCTAAACAAACATCCGATTGGCCTAATTTAAAATCCCCTTGCTCAAAACACATGGGTTGGGAGCCATCGCAACATCCTCCACTTTGGTGAAACATCAAAGGGCCAAAACGGTCTTTTAGCTGGGCAAGCACTTTTTGGGCTTCATCTGAAATAAGTACACGTGGAGTCATAGGGCTGTAAATAAAAGTCGCAGGGCAAAAATCACCCTGCGACAAATCTAATCAGAAATCAAATTAAAAGAATCCTAATTTCTTCTTATCGTAAGAAACTAACATGTTCTTGGTTTGACGGTAGTGACCTAACATCATCTTGTGCGTCTCACGACCGAAACCTGATTTTTTGTATCCACCAAATGGCGCATGTGCAGGGTATGCATGGTAGCAGTTCACCCAAACACGACCCGCTTCGATCGCGCGAGGTACCTGATACAATTCGTGTGCATCACGCGTCCAAACACCCGCACCTAAACCGTAAAGTGTGTCATTCGCAATGGCGATGGCCTCTTCGGTTGTCTTAAATGTTGTCACACAAACAACGGGTCCGAAGATCTCCTCTTGGAAAATACGCATCTTGTTATGACCCTTGAATAGCGTAGGCTGGATGTAATATCCATTCGCTAAATCACCTGGTAATTTTTGAACGTCTCCTCCGCATAATACTTCGGCACCTTCCTCAACACCCAATTTCAAGTAGGACTGAATCTTCTCGTATTGATCGTTGGAAGCCTGCGCACCCATCATAGTCGTTGGGTCCAACGGATCCCCCATCTTAATCGCTTTGGTACGCTCGATCACACGGCTCATGAACTTATCATAGATGCTTTCGTGTACCAAAATACGTGATGGACATGTACAAACTTCTCCTTGATTCACGGCGAATAAAACAGCTCCTTCTACGGCTTTATCGAAGAAATCATCGTCCGCATCAGCGACTGACGGGAAGAAGATGTTGGGAGATTTACCACCTAATTCCATGGTTACCGGAATTAAGTTTTCTGAGGCATATTGCATGATCAAACGACCTGTGGTCGTTTCACCCGTGAATGATACTTTCGAGATACGAGGGGATTGTGCCAAGGGCTTACCTGCCTCCGGTCCAAAACCTGTTACAACGTTCAATACGCCTGGAGGAACGATGTCTTTGATCAATTCCAACAGACACATGATAGATGTCGGGGTTTGCTCCGCTGGCTTCACCACGGTGCAACAACCAGCAGCTAAAGCCGGTGCAATTTTCCAAGTTGCCATCAACAAGGGGAAGTTCCAAGGGATGATTTGGCCTACAACACCAATAGGCTCGTGTAAACAGATACTCACGGTATTCTCATCGTGCTCGGAAATAGTACCTTCCTCGGCGCGTAAGCATCCCGCGAAATAACGGAAGTGGTCGATGACCAAAGGAAGATCCACGTTCACCGTTTCACGAATCGGCTTACCGTTATCTAAGGTTTCTACCGTGGCCAAATAGTGTAAATTTGCCTCAATGGTATCCGCGATTTTCAAGAGGATGGAAGAACGGTGATTCACCGACGATTTTCCCCAAGTTTCAAATGCCTTGTGAGCGGCATCTAATGCTAACTCGATATCGGCAGCTCCTGAACGTGCGGCCTTGGCGATCAACTTGCCATCTACTGGACTGTAATTTTCAAAATATTCTCCTTTAACAGGTGGGACGAATTTGCCCCCAATGAAATTGTCGTAATGCGACTTAAATGTTGGTCTTGCGCTTGACATACAAATGTAGTTTATAGGTTAACAGATTTATTGCGTTTGCAAGGGCAAATCTATCACTACCTATAAATACAGAATAGTACTATTTCATCAATTAATAGCATTTTCTAATCAACGTGAAAATGCCTAAACGCAGCAGATGCGAATTATTTAGCCTTTACAGAATCAAAAGCTTGATCATAATCCTCGCGCAAAGTACCCATGACACGATCCCAAAAAAGTAAGTAAAGGCCATAATTGCCCTTCACAAATTTATGGTGCTGGTTGTGGCAAACCGAGGTATTTATCCATCGGCCAATGGCCGTCCGATTAAAACCTTTGGGATATAATTCCCATCCCAAATGACCGTAGATGTTGTATAGAATCGAAAACACGAAGAACAAGGGCACATGCGTCACATGTACCGGGATCGTCCAGTAAAATACAATCGCGATGCCATTTTCAAGTATTGCTTCAATCGGATGAAAAGCATAAGCCGCCCAGGGGGAGGGATTGTTTGACTTATGATGTGTAATATGAACCCATTTGTAAATTTTTGGCATATGCATCCAACGATGCAACCAATAGAAATACGTATCATGCATCAGAAACATGATCGGGAATGCTAAAAAATAATAGCCCCAACCAAGTTCAGATATATTATTGTAAATCGTGGAATGAGCGCGTAATTCAGGATTGAAGTAAATCGGCGTAATGATCAACGCAAAGATGACCATGCTTGAAAATGAAAACCCAATCTCACGTAAAAAATCAGCTGTTTTCGGGAAGTTCGCTTGGATTTTTTTGCTCGAAATACGATTTTTTAACATAACGTAGAAAACAAAAAATGTGATGCCCGCAAAAATGAAATAGCGGCCACCGACTAATAATAGAACACGTTGAAACTTCTCTATGTAAAAATCCACGTTCAAACTTAATTAATATTCTATATAAATTTTATACCATTCATCATTTATTGTTTCCGACCCCACCAATTGGCTAAAATGGAAGCCGTTATATTCTGCATCGAACCAAAGATTCCCGGCACCAAACCCATCGTCGCCATCATGCCCATTTTGGACGCAATGCCCGTAGCCAAGCCCGCATTCTGCAAGCCTACCTCAAAGGCAATCGTCCGCGAATCCTGCTCGTTAATTCCCATCCATTTACTAATTCGATAGCCGAAAAAGTAGCCCAATAGATTATGTACCAGCACGATTAAAATCAATAACCAGCCGATCGAAAGTAAGGTATCATGTCCGGCCGAAACGGTCAAGGCAACGATAAAAATGATGGAAGCCATGGATAGAATCGGCAATAATTCATCCAACCATTTCTGCTTCCCATAGACATATTTATTGTACACCAAACCCGCTAATACCGGGAAAATCACGATCTCCATGATGTGCCAAAACATGTCCCAGAAATTGATCGGGACCAATTGGTTCGCTAATAATTTCATCAACAATGGCGTCACTAAGGGAGCGAGTAAGGTAGAAATCGCAGTGACCGTCACCGACAAAGCCAAATTTCCCCCGGAGATATAGGCCATGACATTCGAAGCCACCCCGCTGGGCGAACAACCCACTAAGATAATTCCCGCTGCAATTTCAGGAGGCAAGTCGGACAGCATCGCCAGCGCAATCCCAATACCCGGCATGATTAAATAATGGCAAAAAATCCCCGCTAGTATAGGTTTGGGGGATTGAACAATCTCCACAAATCGCGTCAAGTTCATGTGGATTCCCATGCCAAACATCGTCAGCACCAGGAGCGGTGTCACCAATTTCTTCAATGGAATCCCCTGGTACGAAACCAAATTTTCCGGGTA
>JBDKFF010000039.1:0-3684 GCA_039798865.1 Bacteroidota bacterium | reverse complement strand
GTTTACCTGTTCCCAAATCCTTTACTTGGTTGGCGATGATTAAATAACCGATGGCCAACAAAAGTAGACCGATAGCTTGTTTTGTAGGGGAATTCGGTTCAATACCTCTTTTTTGCAAACGGACCCAAAGGTAACTGAAGGGTAGCGCCAATAGAATGATAAAAATGGAATTCGCATTTTGGACAGAACTTGGCGGTAATTCGATTCCGAAGAAATTCAAATCCGTTTGCTGGTCGGCGATAAAGGTTAACGACGATCCGGCTTGTTCGAAGGCGGACCAGAAAAACATGACAAAAAAAGCAATAATATACATCACCCAAATGCGGTCACGCTCAATTTTGGTGAGCGTTTTATCCGTTAAAATCAAGAATGCCAAGCTAATTCCAGAGGCATAAATAATCGGATAGATCCAGTCTTTGATTGGATTTGCTTCCTCAGTGACGATGTAAAAATGAATGCCTAATACAAGGGCGATGAACAGACCGACGGTTGTTAGAATCGATTTTGTCGAGAATTCTGCTTTCTCTGATTCTTCGTCCGTTTTTGTTTGATTGTTGAAAACAGGTTTTAGGCCTACCGCTTGACCATTGGGGTCAACGATGTATTTGTTTTTTAGGAAATGGAATAAAATGGTTCCAAGTAGCATAGCTGAACCAGCCGCTAAGAAGCCCCATTTGAAGGCTTCAACATTTCTGACGCCGTCTACTTTAATGTCGCCAACCATCGGGCAAATCAACATGCCGAGGAATGCGCCCGTATTGATACCCATGTAAAAGATGGTGAAGGCAGAATCAAGTCTGCTGTCTCCTTTAGGGTAGAGTGAGCCAACCATCGAAGAGATGTTGGGTTTGAAAAAACCATTTCCAACAATAAGGAATAACAAGCCAATCCACATAAACAGGCTGGCCATGGAGAAATTCGTTTGGAAGGTACTTGCGGAACCAAATAGGAACAATTGACCAATCGACATGATCAATCCGCCCAATATGATGCAATTACGATTTCCTAGGTATCGATCGGAAACATATCCGCCAATCATGGGCATCAAATAGCTTAGGCCTAGAAATCCTCCGTAAAGAATGGACGCCTCGTTTTGTTTAAATGCCAAAGCATTGACTAAAAAGAGCGAAAGAATGGCTCGCATACCATAAAAATTGAAGCGCTCCCACATCTCCGTGGAATAAAGTACGTACAATCCTTTTGGGTGAGCGGTAGAGTTTTGTGTCATAATAGGTTGTTGATAATCGGTCGGCAAGATAAAATATCTTTGTTTAAATCAAGCATGATATGATTGATAAAATTTCATGGTTTGATGTTCAGATTTGAAAAAAGATGTGAAACCTTTTTCGTAATATTGTTGGTTCAAGTCGTTAACGAATATTTAATTCAATTCATTCATGGGTAAGATTATCGCGATTGCAAATCAAAAGGGCGGTGTAGGTAAGACGACGACAGCTATTAATCTAGCTGCGAGTTTGGCTGCATTGGAATTTAAGACGCTTTTGATTGATGCTGATCCCCAGGCGAATTCGACTTCGGGTCTTGGGTTTAATCCCAAAGAAGTGAGTCGGAGCATTTATGAATGCATGGTAGGCATTGCTACAGTTTCAGAAAGTATTTTAGCAACTGAAGTGCCCTTTTTGGATATTATTCCATCGCACATTGATTTAGTGGGAGCGGAAATCGAAATGATCAATTTGACGAATCGCGAAGGAAAGATGAAAGAGGCCTTGTCGGGCATTAAAGACCAATATGATTTTATCATCATGGACTGCTCGCCATCGTTAGGTCTAATTACCATTAATAGCCTTACGGCTGCTGATTCTGTGATTATTCCGGTACAATGTGAGTATTATGCCCTGGAAGGATTGGGCAAGTTGTTGAATACGATCAAGATTATTCAATCGAGATTGAACCCCGGATTAGTCATTGAGGGGATTTTATTGACCATGTATGATTTGCGTTTACGCTTATCAAATCAGGTGGTTAACGAAGTAAATTCACACTTTAAGAATATGGTTTTTGAGACCATTATTCCACGAAATATTCGTTTGTCGGAATCCCCTAGTTATGGAATTCCTGCGATTTTGCATGATGCAGATAGTAAAGGAGCGATTAGTTATTTGAATTTAGCCAAGGAGATTATCCAGAAAAACGGCCTATTACAAACCATTTGATCAAATTTAGATGAGCAGCAAGCAGGAGGTAAATAAGAAGCGTATTGGATTAGGAAGAGGTTTGGGAGCTTTATTGGAGGATTCCGAGAACCTTCAAAGTTCTGCCCGTCAGGGTGCCGATTCACTCGGTGGCTTGGATGGGGTAAACCTGATGGAAGAGATTCCTTTGGAGTTTATTGAGACGAATCCATACCAGCCGCGCGAGTATTTCGAGCAGGAGGCATTACAAGATTTAGCGGAATCGATTCGTGTTCAAGGAATTATCCAGCCAATTACCGTTCGTAAGGTAGCTCCTCGTAAGTTTCAGTTGATCTCGGGTGAACGTCGTTTACAGGCCTCCAAGATTGCCGGATTGGTAAGGATTCCGGCTTATGTTCGGACGGCTGATGACCAACAGATGATTGAGATGGCCTTGATTGAAAACATTCAACGTGAAAACTTGAATGCCATCGAGATTGCCCTTTCTTACAAGCGTTTAATGGAAGAATGTGACTTACGTCAAGAGGATTTAGGGGCTCGGGTGGGTAAGAATCGTTCGACAGTAACGAATTACATGCGTTTATTAAAATTGCCACCGCATATTCAGGTTGCAATACGTGATAATAAAATTTCGATGGGGCATGCGCGTTGTTTGATTTCGGTGGAAAATGCGGAAATTCAGCAGCAATTGTTCTTAAAGACGATTTCTGAAGAGTGGTCGGTGAGACGATTAGAGGACGCCGTGCGTCAATCGGCTACGCCAGCCACAGATCAACCTGAGGGTGGAAAAAGCTCTGTAGACGCAAATGATTTACGTCAATGGCAAGGTCAATTTACTCAATTTTTCAAGGCGCCAGTTTCCTTAAAGATGAATGAAGCGGGAAAAGGGGAGATGAAAATTGTCTTTAAATCGAAAGAAGAATTATTGAAGGTATTAGCTGCCATTCAGTCTTAATTTATGCGTCTAATTACTTTTTTGCTGTTTTTAATGCTGACCTCAGGAAATCTGATGTCCAATAGTCTCGACTCATTGGCTCAGGTAAAGTCGGATTCAGCTCTCCCAGTAAAAAAAACGTATAAAATTATCCCTCGTCAAGCGACTTTGAAATCTTTGATGATTCCCGGTTGGGGTCAGGTGTATAACCGACAATATTGGAAGTTACCACTGGTGGCGGGAGCTTTTGTTACGTTGGGCATGATTGCCAATTACAATCAGGTTCGTTACAAGAAATATCGCGCGTATTATTATGTGGTATCTCCGCGTCCAGATGTTCCAACCTATAAACCGCCAACAACCGTTCCGGTGCCTTATGAGGATGGCGTTACTCGGGATTTAGATGTAAATCAATTAAAACGAATTAATGACGGGTTTCGACGGAATCGCGATTTTACGTACATTGGGATGGTTTTGGCTTGGGCATTGAATATTGTGGATGCCAATGTGAGCGCCCATTTGAAGACATTCGATGTCTCAGATGATTTAAGTATGCGAGTGAAACCAATCATGGATTTCGACCCTTTGTCACAA
>JBDKFF010000038.1:0-4337 GCA_039798865.1 Bacteroidota bacterium | reverse complement strand
CTTTCGGGATGTTTGGGATTGTACTTTGTCATGCAAGGCAATGTATTTAATGCCTCTCTTTGCATTTTCGTTTCTTTGGTCTGTGATTTCTTGGATGGGTTCTTGGCCCGTTTATTGCATGCCTATTCGGATTTGGGTAAGGAATTAGATTCATTAGCCGATGTTGTCTCTTTTGGGGTATTACCTAGTTTTATTTTATTAAATCTCGTTGAACAAAGTTGTGGCGCGCAATGTACCCAGGGTCCCTTTGGATTCTACAAACCCTTCTTGGTGTTTTCCTTGGCACTGATGTCGGCCTACCGACTCGCCAAATTCAACATTGATACCAGACAATCCGATCAATTTATCGGCGTACCAACTCCAGCCAATGGTTTGTTGGTCGCTTCATTGCCGCTGATTTTACATTACCAACCCGCATTTACGCCGTATATCCTTCACTACCAAGGATTACTGATTTATAGTATTTTGATGAGCTATTTATTAGTCAGCGAATTGCCACTGATGGCTTTCAAGTTTAAATCTTGGGACTGGGCCAGCAATCAAAGTCGATACTTATTCTTAATTTATTGCATTGCTATGCTAGTAATGCTTAAATTTGCAGCTTTCCCTGTCTTGGTGATATCCTATATCGCCCTATCGGGTATTCTTTCGTTACTTAATACTAAACAAAAATGAAATTCATCGCAGAAATCAATGTAATGCCACAAAAAGAAATTCTTGACCCTCAAGGAAAAGCAGTTCGTATTGGCTTACAAAACCTAAACATCACGCAAGTTGCCGATGTACGCATTGGAAAACACATCACCTTGCAATTAGAGGCGGATTCTGAGGCAGCGGCGAATGAAATCGTAACGGAAGCTTGCAAGAAATTATTGGCGAACTTAATTATGGAGGAATTCGAATTCACCTTAACAGCCATCTAAATTAAAATTGGCCTGTATGCAGCATCACGAGTGTACAGGCCTCTTCCACTTGAACTCCTTCAAGGGCTAAAGTCTTCATTAATTCCGGGTTCTCCGTACCTGGATTAAATATCACGCGTTTAGGTTCTAATTGACGTAAATAAGCCAACAAATCTTGTTGGTGTTGCGGCCCCACATACAGCGTTACCGTATCAATACCAGTTAGCATGGGTTGATTTTGCTGAATGGATATCCCACTCACCTCCCCTTTCTTGATTCCTACCAAATGGACTTCGTGGCCTTTCTCCAACAATAGATTCGTGGCGATATAAGCATATCGATCAGGATTTGTAGAGGCACCATAAACAAGTACTCGCATATTATCAGTTTGTTGATACAATGTTAGCTAAAATTCTGCCGAATTTAGGTTAGATTCGTTCACAATTGCAACCACTAATCCAAATCTTATGAAAATTCCAACCATCCGGATGGAACGCTGGGCGACGATTGCCCTCGATCTACCGACCGAGCAAATCTACCAAATATCTTCCTGGGGACGCATACGCAATCAGTATCAAAAAATCCTGCAGGGCTCCCGCATTCAAGGCTATCAATCCCTTAATATTCGAATTAAAAAAGAGCATCGGAATTTCTATGTACACAAATTAGTCGCCGCTCATTTCTGCCCTCAAAACGCATTGGATCAAGAATTTGTCATACACCTCGACTACGATAAACTAAATAACCGAGCTGAAAACCTACGCTGGGTAAATCGGGAAGCATTAACCAGACACAATAAGGCTAACCCTTCCATCATTAACAAAAGGAAGCCTCAAACCGCAAAACATTACAAGCTGAATGCGAGCAAAGTTCAAATTATCAAGCAATTGATACGGTCCGGCAAAAGCAGACCCAAGATGATCGCCAAGCAATTCGGGATTACGTCCACCCAAGTGGGGCGAATCAGGAAAGGTGAAAACTGGAAGAATGTTCGTTAAAACAATTGCGAGGCAATGGCGTGAACGCTGTCCGACTTGCTCATCGTATAAAAATGCAAAGCCGGCACTCCCGCTTGCATCAATTCCTTGCCTTGTTGGACCGCCCACTCAATGCCCACTTGCTTAATAGCTGCATTATTTGAGCACTTTTTCACTTCGGATGCTAAAGCCTCTGGAATTTCCAAATGGAAAATTTCAGGTAGAATATCCAGTTGGCGAGCTGTCGCCAATGGCTTCAAACCGGGAATAATAGGTACATGTATATCCATAGCCCGGCATTTATCGACGAAATCAAAATAATGCTGGTTATTAAAAAACATTTGGGTAACGATGTAATTCGCCCCCGCATCTACTTTTTGCTTCAAATAGCGTAAATCTTCATCCAAAGAAGTAGCTTCAAAATGTTTCTCCGGATAGGCAGCGACACCAATACAGAAATTGGTCGGTAAGGATTCTGTTTCCTCATGCAATAAGATCCCTTGATTCATCGCATGAACCTGAGCCACTAATTCATTGGCATAGGCATGTCCACCTGGTTTAGGTACAAAACGATCCTCCCCTTTTTCCTGATCTCCACGCAATACCAAAGCATTTTCAATCCCTAAATAATGTAAGTCGATAAGAAAGTCTTCCGTTTCCTCTTTCGTAAATCCACCGCAAATCACGTGGGGGACTGCCTCAACCTTAAATTTCTGCATAATAGCCGCACAAATACCCAAGGTTCCCGGGCGTTTGCGAATAGGAATACGCTTGAGAATACCGTCAACCGATTTCTCGATGTATTCTTCGCGGTGATAGGTCACCTCAATAAACGGCGGATTAAACTCCATTAAAGGCTCAATGTGCGAAACCAATTCGCCCAAATGCTGCCCCTTCATTGGAGGAATAATCTCGATGGAAAACAAAGTCTTCCCCTTCGATTCGTCTAGATATTGCGTAATCTTTGTCATATCACTTACACATCATAGGTTAAGACAGGACTCAACCAACGTTCAATTTCTTCCACCGACATCCCTTTACGAGCGGCATAGTCGACCACTTGGTCTTTGGCAATTTTACCTAAACCAAAATAGGTACTGTCCGGATGCGAAAAATAAAATCCTGATACAGAAGAAGCTGGGTGCATCGCATAACTTTCCGTCAATTCGATTCCCAATTGTTTCTCGGCATCCAATAATTCAAACAATCGCTTTTTCTCCGTATGGTCTGGACATGCTGGATAACCCGGTGCCGGACGGATTCCTTGGTATTTTTCGGCAATTAATTCCTCATTACTCAAGGACTCCGTTTCCGCGTAAGCCCAGAATTCCTTGCGTACACGTGCATGCATCAATTCCGCAAAGGCCTCAGCCAAACGATCCGCCAAGGCTTTCACCATGATGGAATTATAGTCATCGTGTTGTTTCTCAAAACGCTCCAACAAGACCTCAATACCAATCCCCGTTGTTACCGCAAAGGCTCCCACATAATCCATCTCCCCTGTTTCCAATGGCGCTACGAAATCACTTAAACAACGGTTTGGCAAACTGGCTGCCTTTTGACCCTGCTGACGCAAATGATGCAACCAAGCACTTGAATCAGAAGTCTCATCCTTTTTAACTACCTCGTAATCAATGTGTGTATGTACGCCATGCTTGTCACAAGGCACATCCGTCACCTTTTCAACGATGTCATGCAAAATGATGTCATCTCCAAACCCATTGCCAGGGAAGAATCCCAAGGCTGCCTTGGCGGTTAATAATTTGTTATCGATAATTTCCTTCAATAAGGCTTGCGCATCATTGAACAATTTACGTGCCTCTTGTCCAATCGTCTCGTTTTCAAATATCCGAGGGTATTTTCCCGACAATTGCCATGTCGAAAAGAAAGGAGTCCAATCAATGTATTCGGCAATCTCGGCCAAATCATAGTCTTGGAAATATTTCACACCCAAGAAACTTGGCTTAGTTGCCTTAAATCCTGTCCAATCAATGCCCGATGGCTTTTGACGCGCTTGACTTAATGACAAATAATTTTTCTCTTGTTGGCGCGCCGCATGCGACACCCGCAAATCCGCATATTCCTGCTTAATTTCCGTAAAGATTTCTTGCGAAGTCAATTCACTTTGCAACAAACGACCCGCCACCGGAACGGAACGCGAGGCATCCAATACATGTATGACCGGACCGCTGTAATGCGGATCTATCTTGACAGCCGTGTGTATACGAGAGGTTGTTGCCCCACCGATCAACAAAGGAATGGTGAATCCTTGACGCTCCATTTCCTTCGCTACATAAACCATCTCATCCAAGGATGGCGTAATCAAACCGGAAAGTCCGATAATGTCAACATTATGTTCTTTGGCAGCGGCTAAAATCTTCTCGCAAGAAACCATTACGCCAATGTCAATTACCTCGTAATTATTACAAGCCAAAACAACGCCAACGATATTTTTACC
>JBDKFF010000037.1:0-3828 GCA_039798865.1 Bacteroidota bacterium | reverse complement strand
AAAAGCGACATGCTTTTACACATCATGGAGGAAACGAATCACAAGAACATTGGGCTCGTTTGGGACTTCTTTAATATGTGGTCGGTCACCCAAGAACCCCCCGCCCAAGTTTACCAAGTCCTTAAAAAATACATTCTGCACACCCACATTAAAGACGCCATTCTTAGCGGAAGCGGCGAAAAATATACCTTGTTGGGCCAAGGAAACGCTCCCGTCCAAGTGGCCTTGCATGCTTTAAAATCCGGGGGCTATTCGGGCTATTACAGTTTTGAATGGGAGAAACATTGGCATCCGGAAATTGAAGATCCGGAAATTGCCATTCCGCATTATGCCAAAAACTTTTCAAAATTCTGGGTATAACCATGGATAGCAAAGCAAAACGTACGTTTGACGCGATCGTCATCGGCTCGGGAATCAGTGGCGGTTGGGCCGCCAAAGAACTCACCGAAAAAGGGCTAAAAACCCTGGTCCTAGAACGTGGTCGGGACGTGAAACACGTCATCGATTATCCCACGGCCATGCTGAATCCCTGGGAATATCCTCACCGCGGACAGGCTCCGATTGACCTCAAAAAGGAATACAAAACAGCCAGTAAGAATTACATCTTTTCCGAAGCAACTTCGCACTTCCTGACGAAAGACGGCGAACAGCCTTACATCCAAGACAAACCCTATGATTGGATTCAAGCTTATCACGTGGGTGGTCGATCGCTTTTGTGGGGCCGACATACCCAGCGCTGGAGTGACTTTGATTTCAGCGGTCCGGCACGCGATGGATTCGCGGTCGACTGGCCTATTCGTTATCAAGATATCGCTCCCTGGTATTCATACGTTGAAAAATTCGCCGGTATTTCCGGAAATAAAGATGGCCTAGAAACTTTGCCCGACGGCGAGTTTTTAAAACCCTATGAATTGAATTGCGTGGAGAGCCATTTTGGCAAAGCGGTTAAAAACAAATACCCGAACCGCCATGTCATCAGCGCCCGAACGGCAAATTTAAGTCAAGCTGAAAAGATTCATTTGACGGTAGGTCGAAGCCAATGTCAAAGCAGGACACTATGCGAACGCGGCTGTCCATACGGCGCCTATTTCAGCAGTAATTCGGCTACTTTGCCTGCTGCTTATCAAACCGGAAATTTAACGCTAAAGGCTCACTCCATTGCGCATTCCATCATCTACGATGAGCGAAAGCAAAAGGCGGTGGGGGTACGCGTAATCAATGCCCATACCCACGAAATGGAGGAGTATTTTGCCTCCGTGATTTTCGTGAATGCATCCCCTTTGGCGACCAATCTAATCTTGTTGAATTCCACCTCATCCCGCTTCCCGAATGGCCTTGGAAATGACTCGGGCATTTTAGGAACGCACATGGCATTTCATTCTTATCGCGGTCGGATCACCGCCGAATTTGACGGAATGCTGGACGTCACGACGGAAGGAAAAAGGCCTACCTCAGGGTATATTCCCAGATTCCGAAATGTGTACCAACAGGAGACCGATTTCTTGCGGGGTTATGCGAGTAACTTAACGGCGAGTCGGGCGGTGGAGAACGCCCAAGACCTGCTGGGTGAGTCCTTGAAGCAGGCTTTGGTTAAACCGAAATTGGCCAACTGGCATATTAATGTGGGCATGATGGGCGAGACGATTCCGAAGGCGCATTCGACGGTACGTTTGGATGAACAGGCCAAAGACAAATACGGCTTACCACAGCTTCGAGTATCGATTGGCTATGATGAGAACGACGAGAAGATGTTGAAGGACTTTCACCAGCAGTTCACGGACATGTATGAGTCGGCGGGTTTCCATAACATCCAATTAATCGATACCAAACGCCTCCCTGGAAACGAGAATCACGAGATGGGTGGAGTCCGCATGGGCAAGGACCCGAAGACCTCCATGCTAAATGCCTTCAATCAAATGCATCATTGTTCGAATGTGTTTGTAACGGATGGTTCTTGCATGACCTCGACCTCAACACAGAATCCGTCCTTGACTTACATGGCCTTGACGGCGAGGGCGGTGGATTATGCCGTCAATGAAAAGAAAAAACGCAATTATTAAATCATGAATAAAATACCATTCGCCCTATTAATTTCCATTTTGAGTTTAATGATGAATAACAAAACGATGGGCCAAAAATTAGAAATCCCGGGTATTCCCAAAGCGTTGTATTGGGAAAACAAAGCCAAATCTTTCACGATCAATAAGTCCATTCTCCGCATTACTTCTGGGGAAAAGACCGACATGTTCCGGGATCCGAATGTGACCTACAATACCGATAATGCGCCGAAATTACTGTTTGAGGCGGATTCGAATTTCGTGTTTACCGCGGCGGTGGAACACGCCTTTGCGAACAAATGGGATGGAGGAGCTCTCGTGTTGAAACAAGACAGTTTGAACTGGGTAAAATGTTGTTTTGAAAAGGATTATACGGGAGCTAGGCGAGTGGTCAGCGTTGTAACCAAAGGCATTTCGGACGATTGCAATTCCGTAGAAATCAATAACAACAAGGTGTATTTTAAAATCGCCAAGGCGGACAATGTGATTACACTTTATTATTCTCAGACGGGTAAAAACTGGTATTTGTTTAGACACTTTACCTTTGATAGCACGAAGGATTTGAAGATTGGCTTTTTATCGCAGTCGCCAACGGGGACCGAGTGCAGTGTAACCTTTAGTGAAATCACCTATTCAACAAAGAAAATAAAAGACCCATATTTGGGCGAATAAAAATGACAAAAATCAACCCACACGTCCACTTCAATGGCAATACCGAGGAGGCCTTTGAATATTATCAATCTACGATCGGCGGTGAGCTTCGCGGTATCATGCGATTCAAAGATTTACAAACCGAGGGATTTTCATTTCCGGAAGATGAGCTGAATAAAATCATGCACATCAGCTTAGTGCTTGATGGCGTGGTTTTGTTAACCGGCAGTGACGTTCCCAGCATGTTAGGCGTCGTGAATGAATCTGAAAATCGTAGTAAGATTAGCCTCCAAGCGGGCAGTCGGGAAGAAGCAGATGCGCTCTTCGCGGGACTATCCGTTGGCGGCGAAGTAGAATTCCCCCAAGGCGACAGTCCCTGGGGTTCCTATTTTGGGGCCTTTCGGGATAAGTATGGGGTAGAGTGGATGATTAATTTTACCGGGATAATTTCCAAACGCTGACCATGTGAAATAAGGCAATAAAGATATTGCTGATAATCACGGGATTCGTAAATGACCCAACCATAAAGGGGCTCAATAGCTTATAAATGATTTGAACCGTTAATAGCGCCATCACAAATTTGGGGTCAAATTTGAAAATTAAGATTGCGGAGGAAATCAGAATCGCTAAGTAAATAGATAATAGTATCCCGCGCGCGGGGGTGTCAACTCCAAAGGAGTCAACCGCCCAAAAGCTATTGAATAAAATACCTGAACAAACGGGAATAAGTACAAGGATATTTAAAAGAAGAGAGAGTTTAGGGAATAACATAGGTAAGTGATTTGTTGAATTTGGTGGGGCTTCCCAACTTGTTTTGGACGATAAATCTAGTCCCAAATATGCCGCAAAAGCAATAATAAATATACCAAGACCCCTACGATGATTTCGTTGCGGTACTTTTGAAAAAATGAGGGTTTTTCGTTCATGATATAATACGTTTTCGACCAACTAATACATAAAGTAATCCAACTAATCCGCCTAAAAAAAGAAAGGCAATCGTCCACATGATTTTCTCGTTACGTTCAATTTTTGCCGATTGCCAAATTTCTAACATCGCAAGAATCGCGACAAGGTAATGAGAAATAATCCCAATAATCAACAATTCCTCCGCGATAGGCAG
>JBDKFF010000036.1:0-6264 GCA_039798865.1 Bacteroidota bacterium | reverse complement strand
TCATGGTTTTTATAAATAAAAAACTCCCCAAATATGGGGAGTTTTTAGTAGATATTCTAACGAGGAATTACATCATTCCACCCATTCCACCACCTGGTGCGTGTGAGTGAGGTGCTTCGTTAGCAGGCTTGTCGGCAATAACACACTCTGTCGTTAATAATAAACCAGCAATAGAAGCTGCGTTTTCTAACGCCAAACGTGTTACTTTCGTTGGGTCAATAATACCCGCCGCAATCATATTTTCATATTTATCTTCGCGTGCATTGTATCCGTAATCATCTTTTCCGCCTTTAACCGCATTGATAACTACCGATCCCTCGCCACCCGCATTGGCAACAATAGTGCGCAATGGAGCTTCAACTGCTTGACGAATGATGTTGATACCTGTTGTTTGATCTTCGTTTTCGCCTTTTAAACCATCTAATGATGAAATAGCACGAATTAAAGCAACACCACCACCCGCGATGATTCCTTCTTCAACAGCCGCACGGGTTGCGTGTAATGCATCATCAACACGGTCTTTCTTTTCTTTCATTTCAACCTCAGTAGCTGCACCGATGTATAAGATAGCAACACCACCTGATAATTTAGCTAGACGCTCTTGTAACTTCTCACGATCGTAATCCGAAGTTGTATTTTCGATTTGTGCTTTAATTTGATTCACACGATTGGTAATGTCATCCGCTGAACCCGCACCGTTAACAATTGTCGTATTGTCTTTATCGATGATGATTTTTTCAGCTTGACCTAAATATTCAATCGTTGCGTTCTCTAATTTGAATCCGCGTTCTTCTGAAATAACAGTACCTCCTGTTAGGATAGCAATATCTTCCAACATCGCTTTACGACGATCGCCGAATCCAGGGGCTTTTACCGCTGCAACTTTTAGCGCACCACGAATCTTGTTAACTACTAATGTTGCTAAAGCTTCCCCATCTACATCTTCCGAGATGATTAATAATGGACGACCCGTTTGTGCAACGCCTTCCAATACAGGTAATAATTCTTTCATCGAAGACACTTTCTTCTCAGAAATTAAGATGAATGGTTTTTCTAATTCAACCTCCATTTTCTCTGTATTTGTTACGAAATAAGGAGATAAATAGCCGCGGTCGAACTGCATACCTTCTACCGTCTTAACTTCCGTTTCTGTACCACGAGCCTCTTCCACTGTGATAACACCTTCACGGCCAACTTTATCCATCGCAGATGAAATCATTGTACCGATTTCATAATCGTTGTTAGCTGATACAGTAGCTACTTGAGCAATTTCATTGGAAGTAGTAATGGGACGTGATTGAGACTTTAGATTGGCCACAATGACTTCAACAGCCTTTTCGATACCTTTCTTCAAATCCATTGGGTTTGCTCCCGCTGCAACGTTCTTTGAACCAATCGTGTAAATAGCCTGTGTTAACACAGTCGCAGTCGTTGTACCATCACCAGCTTGATCAGCTGTCTTCGATGCAACTTCTTTAACCAATTGAGCACCCATGTTTTCCACTGCGTCCTCTAATTCGATTTCTTTAGCCACAGATACACCATCCTTTGTAATTGAAGGTGACCCGAATTTTTTATCAATGATTACGTTACGACCTTTAGGGCCCAAAGTAACTTTAACCGCATTTGCAAGGGTATCAACCCCTCTTTTCATCTTTTCGCGCGCTTCGCTGTCGAAATATAATTCCTTTGCCATGATATATTAAAATGATTAATAGGTTAAACTAAATTACAAAACTGCAAAAATGTCAGATTCACGCATGATTAGGTAATCCTTTCCTTCAATCGTGATTTCAGTTCCAGAATACTTGCCATACAATACTTCGTCGCCAACTTTAACTGTGATAGGTTCATCTTTCTTGCCATTACCAACAGCTACAATGATCCCTTTTTGTGGTTTTTCTTTTGCAGTATCTGGAATAATAATTCCAAATGCAGTTTTTTCCTCCGCAGCAGCAGGCTCAACAATAACGCGATCTGCTAATGGTTTGATCGTTAATTTTGACATGGTTATAATAAATTTAAGTTTTGTAAATGATAATTTCTAAATAAATAGAAATGCGTGACAACATAATCAATATGTATGCCACGCATCTAATACTGAAAAAATGTCAGCTATTTATTTTGATGTAGGAGCCGTAGCAGGGGCTGGTGCCATTGGAGCAGGAGCCGCAGGAACAGTTTTAGTAGCTGCTTTTTCTACGTTTACTGATTGAGTTGCATCTGTCGTACCATTGGAAATCGTAAAGTTTGTAACAAGTACCAATACCAATATGGCAATAGAGAAGCCCCAAGTTAATTGCTCTACTAAATCGCCTGTTTTTTGTACACCAAACATTTGAGTTGCTCCGGATGAACCAAACTCACCGCTGATACCGCCACCTTTTGGATTTTGTACCAAAATAAGGATAATCAGAAGCACTGAAAAAAGAACGATAAGTGAAATTAATAGCGTAAACATATTTATTCGGTTATATTTTGTTGTAAATCTGAAATTCGAGATGCAAAGTAAAGCCTTTTTTCAGGTTTTGCCAAGATTAATTGTTCATATATCTCGATAGCCTGTTGATATTTTTGTTGTTTTACCAAGATAATTGCAAATGTCTCTGATACGGGAGGTGTCCAAACCTTTTCCGATAAGTCCAATGACGGTTCAATATCGTCTCCCAAGGACGTTTTTTTGGATTTAGTTAATGTTGGAAGGTTTTCTAAAAATTGATTTATGATGTCTATTTGTTCGATTCCTGACTCAATGGAAGGATTCACTTCAGGAGCATCATGGTGGGTATGATAAAACTGTGTTCTTATTGGTGAACGTAAAGCAGTTTTCTTCAAAAGGTTTTTTCCTTGATTACTATTCCAATTGAGTAAGTAAAAAAACGGATAACGATCCTGATCCTTAGTTAAGTCAGTCATCACCGATTGATTATCTCGATCAAATCGGTTAAGTAAATACCATAAACGCTGTGATTTATTCAGCTCCATTACCAATCACCTGCTATTTTATTAAACAAATCTAAAATAATTTGATCTGTCAATTTAGGAATTAATGTCTTCTCTACCTGAGATAGTGTTTGATTTTGAGGGAAGTCTTGATAAAATGAAAATTCCTGTTCAAAATTCTTCGTATCATCTAATCGATTAACGACATTAAATGATATTCTTAAGGTTAAACGATTTAAACCAGCCTTATCATCTGTAGTAGGTGCCTGGGGAGTTAATTCGTAACCAACAATCGTTCCTTCAATTAATAAGTCTGGATTTTGGTTTACCAGCTTTAGTGTGGTATTTCGTTGGAAATACTCTTTTAACTTTTCATTAACAGTAAGACTCAAATTGGTAGGACCGCCAGCAATTTCAAGACGTATATTATTAATTTGAATTGTCTTAAGATCCGCCGATAAGCTAGCGCCTTTAAAGCTGTAACAACTGTTTAGGCAAACCAATAACACGGTAAATAGGGCACTATGCCAAGTCTTCCAAATCATATTGTTTGATTTTACGATATAAGGTACGTTCAGATATCCCCAAATCTTTGGCGGCATGTTTACGTTTATTTTTATTTTTCTTTAATGCCTTGATGATAATTTCTTTTTCTTGCTTTTCAAGCGATAAAGTTACATCCTGACTGGGTGTAATGATTTCTTCATAATTTAAATCGATAGGTTCCTCATTGATTATTGAGATAGCTTCCATGGGTTCTTCCACTCGTTGAGCGGGTAATGCAAATCCCTCGGTGGGTTTAATGTCGGCAAATAAATTCGCATTTTCATGCAAAATATCATAACCAACACCATTACCCGATTCAATAACTTTCAGTAAGATTTTTTTGAGCTCGGTAACATCGCGCTTTAAATCAAATAGAATCTTGTAAAGTATTTCTCGTTCATTCAATCCATCTGAACTTTGAAAAAAGTCAGATTTAATGACGTTGGATTTGATTTTGGGTTCGTTAAATGCCAGATACTCTTGTAGTTTATCTTCATCAACAATTCGGTCACCTAATTCAAGGACTGAAATTTGTTCCGCCAAGTTTTTTAATTGACGAATATTGCCAGGAAAACGTTGTTTTTGTAACAACAATTTAGCCTCATTCGTAAGTGTGATGGGTTTTACTCGATGTGATTCAGAAAAATCGGTTGTGAATTTTCGGAAGAGTAATTCGATATCATTCCCACGCTCTCTCAATGGCGGCACATAAATAGGCACTGTACATAAGCGATAGTACAAGTCTTCTCTAAATTTCCCTTTACTTATTGCATCCTGTAAATTTAGATTGGTCGCTGCAACGACACGTGTATTGGTTTTTTGAACCTTAGAAGAGCCGACGCGATAAAATTCTCCATTCTCTAGAACTCGAAGTAAACGAGCTTGTGTGCCTAAAGGCATTTCAGCAATTTCATCTAAGAAAATCGTTCCTCCATCAGTTACCTCAAAATATCCTTTTCGTGCCTCTATGGCCCCCGTAAAAGATCCTTTTTCATGCCCAAATAATTCCGAATCTATCGTACCCTCGGGAATAGCTCCGCAGTTGACGGCGATAAACTGGCCATGTTTACGTTTGGATAGCGTATGGATAATTTTAGAAAATGATTCTTTACCTGAGCCACTTTCACCCGTAATTAATACGGTCATATCAGTTGGCGCCACTTGTTCTGCTATCGAAATAGCATGTAATAGGGAAGGGGCATTTCCGATAATTCCAAATCGTGCTTTTAAAGCTGTCAAGTGACTTGTTTCCATATTGCTTTAATTTACGAGTTCGCCAATTAATGTCCCGGTTGTACTAGAGGTGATTTTCACATGAACATAGTCACCGATTTTTTCCGATCCTTTTGGGAAAACAACAACTTTATTAGAATCCGTTTTACCAAAATGGTGCTTATCTGATTTCTTGGAATTTCCCTCGACAAGTATTTTCTGAACTCTTCCAATGTATTGATTATTGCGAATTCCTGAATGCTTTCTTTGTAGTTCAATTATTTCGCTTAGTCTTCTTGATTTGACTTCGTCGGGTACATCATCTTTATATTTCTTAGCGGCCGGTGTACCTGGACGTTCTGAATAAATAAACATATATCCAAAATCGTATTGAACTTCTTCCAATAGCGATAATGTATCTTGGTGCTCTTCTTCTGTTTCTGAACAAAATCCAGCAATAATATCGTGTGAAATCCCACAATCATTACCTAATATGGTTTTTATCGCTTTGATTCTGTCTAAATACCACTCACGTGTGTATGTTCGATTCATCAATTCAAGAATCCGATTATTGCCACTTTGGGCTGGCAAATGAATGTTCTTGCAAATGTTTTCATGCCGAGCCATTGTGTAAAGGACTTCATTGGTGATGTCCTTGGGATGGGATGTTGAAAAACGGATGCGCAAATCAGGATGTATTTGTGCTGTTTTTTCGAGTAATAAGGCAAAATTGATTTCTTCGCCTGTATTAGGATTTTTCCATCGATAAGAGTCAACGTTCTGGCCCAATAAATTTACTTCTCTGTAACCTTGATTAAATAATGTTTGACACTCATTTATGATTGAATCCAGATCACGAGATCTTTCGCGGCCTCTTGTAAATGGCACTACACAAAAAGAACACATATTGTCGCATCCTCGCATGATACTTACAAAGGCGCTTACACCGTTAGTGTGAAGTCGAACGGGTTCAATATTGCCGTATGTTTCTTCTTTCGAGAGAAATACATTGATGGCTTTTTGGCCGTTTTCAATTTGTTCTAATAGATTGGGTAAATCGCGGTAAGAATCAGGGCCAGCAACCAAATCAACTAATTTTTCTTCTTCGATTAATTTAGTCTTTAAACGTTCAGCCATGCATCCCAAAATTCCAATGGTAATATCAGGCTTTTTGGCTTTTAACCCTTTAAATGTCTGTAATCTGTGTCGAATTTTATTTTCTGCATTATCTCGGATGGCGCAGGTATTGAGTAGGATAGTATCTGCCTCATCAATGTTGGAAGTAGTTCCGTAACCTTTATCTATAAGTATGGATGTGACAACTTCAGAATCAGCAAAATTCATTTGGCAGCCGTAGCTCTCTATATATACCTTTCCTAATAAATCCGTTTGCTGATAATCTGTGGATATTCTTGGAGAATCCAATGCTTCTTTTTCCTCTGTAGATAAAACCTTTAACGCTTGCATAGATTAGTAAATCTCTAAATGACTTACAAAGTTATGACATTTTGTCAGAGAAAGCTAAATGATGTTTCCTGAATTTAAATAAATAACTTGATCAGA
>JBDKFF010000035.1:0-4490 GCA_039798865.1 Bacteroidota bacterium | reverse complement strand
CAAGTTATTATCATTGGCAGCGGACCAGCTGGTTTATTCGCGGCATTGAGATTAATACGTGCTGGGATACAGCCTATCGTTTTTGAAAGAGGAAATAATGTCCGAGAAAGAAGGAGGGACTTGGCTGCCATCAACCGTCATAATGTTGTAAATCCGGATAGTAATTATTGCTTTGGAGAAGGAGGGGCAGGTACTTATTCGGATGGCAAGTTATATACCCGAAGTACAAAACGAGGTGACATTGATTCCGTGTTAGAAACATTTGTCGCTTATGGGGCTAATGCAAATATTCTATATGAAGCACATCCACATATTGGAACGAATAAATTACCTGGAATAATTGAGGGAATTCGTAATGCCATTATTGAGGCAGGGGGAGAAGTGCATTTTAATGCGAAGGTTACCGATTTTATCGTAGATAAAAATCAAATTCGTGGTGTATCCTTAGCGGATGGCCGAAGCTTTGAAGCATCTAAAGTTCTCTTAGCAACGGGACACTCAGCTCGCGATATATTTCATCTATTATTGAGCAAACAGATTGCCATTGAGGCAAAACCCTTTGCCATCGGTGTTCGTATTGAACATACGCAGAAAATGATCGATCGATGCCAATATAAATTACCGAAGCGCCCAGATTATTTGCCACCGGCATCATTTAGCTTAGTTACGCAAACTAAATTCAAGGGCGTACAAAGAGGCGTTTTCTCTTTTTGTATGTGTCCAGGAGGATTTATTGTACCATCGGCCACTGAACAAAATCAAGTGGTCGTAAATGGAATGTCTCCATCTAGGCGAGATTCTAAATATGCAAATTCTGGAATCGTTGTGAGCATCAGGCCGGAAGATTTGGCTAAGTATAAGGAATATGGTCCATTAGCAGGTATGTATTTGCAAGAAGAATTGGAGCAAAAAGCACACCAATTAGTAGGAGGTACCCAAAAAGCCATATCTCAATTAACGGGGGATTTTATTAAGCGTCGGAGCAGTAATACTTCGCATGACACATCTTATGTACCTGGCTTACAACCTGGAGAAATGCGCGATTTTTTACCTGAATTTATTGCAGAACCTTTGGCCCTGGGATTACAAGACTTTGATCGTAAAATAAGAGACTTCAGTAGTAATCTAGGGCAATTAATTGGTTTAGAAAGTAGAACTTCTTCGCCTGTAAAAATTCCAAGAGACCGTGAAACCCTGGAGCACCCGGAAATTAAAGGCTTATATCCATGTGGAGAAGGAGGCGGTTATGCTGGAGGAATCATGTCGGCCGCACTCGATGGTATCCGTTGTGCTGAATCAATCATCGCTTCTATCTGATATTTTGAATAGTCCATTTGATCGTTTGTTGGAGTTATTGAGTCGACTTGCAGAGAATGAGTCATTGAAGCAAAATGCCCGACAAGCGGCTGTCATCTCAATATTGATCCAAGAAGCTACGGATAAACCCAAAATCGTGTTAATTAAACGAAATGACTACGATGGACATCACAGTGGTCAGATGGCATTTCCTGGAGGAAAAAAAGAAGATTCAGATGAAAATTTAAGACAAACAGCCATTCGCGAAGTAAAAGAAGAAATAGGGATCAGGTTGTCAGAAGAGCAATTAATCGAACTAAATCCGCATTGGGTTCATGTTTCAAATTTCTGGATTCAGCCCTACTTTGTGATTCTTGATAAAAAGCTCGACTACTGCATTAATAAAAGAGAAATTAATCGTATTTTTGAAATACCTGTGGCATTTTTCCAGCAGGCCGATTCCTTGGACTATCATGAGTTGATATTCATGCAGGAAAAGATAACAGCTCCTCGTTATTTTTATGAATCGGAGGAAATATGGGGAGCAACAGCTATTATGCTGTACCAATTAATTCAACAATTAGATTCGCATATTCGCAATGAGTGAGACGACAGAAGGGGCATTACAAAATCAGATAGCCGTAGCCGGCATGTATGAAAATTGGTTTTTGGAGTATGCCTCATACGTTATTCTAGAACGTGCTGTGCCTGCGGTAGAGGATGGCTTAAAACCCGTTCAACGTCGTATTTTACATGCATTAAAAGAAATGGACGATGGCCGTTTCAATAAAGTAGCTAATGTTATCGGTCAAACGATGCAATATCACCCACATGGTGATGCATCTATCAATGACGCCTTGGTTAATCTAGGTCAAAAAGACCTTTTATTTGATTGTCAGGGTAACTGGGGAGATAATCGGACAGGGGATAGTGCGGCTGCGGCGCGTTATATCGAAGTCCGCTTATCTAAATTTGCCAACGATGTTGTGTTTAATAACCAAACGACTCGATGGCAATTATCTTACGATGGACGTAAGAAAGAGCCGATTACTTTACCGATTAAATTCCCTTTATTGTTAGCTCAGGGCGTTGAAGGTATTGCAGTAGGTTTAGCAACCAAAATCATGCCCCATAATTTCTGTGAAATTATTCAGGCTTCCATTGATTTATTAAATAATAAAAAAGTCACATTATATCCCGATTTCCAGTTGGGCGGCATGATCGACGTCTCCAATTACAATGATGGATTACGTGGGGGACGTATCCGTGTAAGAGCTAAAATTGAGGAATTTGACAAGAAGACCTTATTAATCAAGGAAATTCCATTTGGAACTACAACTACGTCATTAATTGATTCCATCATTAAGGCCAATGATACGGGTAAAATCAAGATTAAGAAGGTCATAGATAATACAGCCAAGGATGTGGAAATCCAGATTCAACTGGCACCGGGTATTTCGCCGGATGTTACGATTGATGCGCTTTATGCATTTACCGACTGTGAGGTATCCATTTCTCCGAATGCTTGCGTTATCGTAGATGAGAAACCTCAATTCATCGGGGTAGCTGAGATATTACGCGTTAGCACGGATCAGACAGTTGACTTATTAAAACAAGAATTAGAGATTCGTCGGGGAGAATTAATGGAGCGATTATTATTTAGCTCTTTGGAAAAAATCTTTATCGAGAATCGAATTTATCGTGATATCGAGGAATGTGAGACATTCGAATCGGTGATAGCCATGGTCGATAAGGGCTTAGAACCCTATAAAAAGGATTTCTATCGCGAGATTGTGGAAGATGATATCCTTAGATTACTTGAAATTCGAATTAAGCGTATATCCAAATTTGATAGTTTCAAGGCAGATGAAGCCATGAAGCGTCTTCAAGATGAATTAGCAGAAGTAGAGGATAATCTTGCGAATTTGATTCGCTATGCGATTGATTATTTCAAAAACTTACTTCAAAAATACGGAAAAGGGAGAGAGCGTAAGACGGAAATCAAGAGTTTCAATACGATTACGGCGACGGTTGTTGCGCAAGCCAATCAAAAACTCTATGTAAATCGGGAAGACGGATTTATTGGATATGGTTTGAAGAAGGATGAATTCGTAATGGATTGTTCTGATATTGACGATATCATTGTTTTCCGACAAAATGGAACCTGTGTAGTCACCAAAGTACAGGAAAAAGTATTCGTAGGTAAAGATATACTTTACGTAAGTGTATTTAAAAAGAATGATGATCGGAAGGTATATAATCTGGTATACTTTGATGGCAAATCCGGAATTTCCTATGTGAAACGATTTAAGGTTACGTCGGTAACGCGGGACCGCGAATATCGCATTGTGAGCCAAGACAATAAATCTAAGATTACCTATTTCTCTGCGAATGAAAATGGAGAAGCTGAAGTAATCAGTATTAATCTAACGGCGAATTGTACGGCAAAAAACAAACAATTTGATTATGACTTTGCGAAGTTGGCCATCAAAGGTCGAGAATCACTTGGCAATGTATTAACCAAATACCCCGTTCGTAAAATCGTTCAAAAGAGTGCGGGAGTCTCTACTTTAGGTGGGGTAGATATTTGGTATGATCCAACCATTGGAAGATTGAATCGTGATCAGCATGGTGATTATGTTGGCAATTTTGAGCCCAATGATAATATATTAGCCATTTATAATTCTGGAAATTACGAGTTAACCAATTTTGAATTAACGAATCGTTATCCCGCAGAGGAAATAGCACTACTCGCAAAATTCAATCCGAAAGGAATTATATCAGCGGTATATTTTGATGGTTCTAATAAAACGTATTTCATCAAGCGATTTAAAATCGAAACCTCGACGATCGATAAAAAGTTCTTGTTTATCGCGGATCACAAGGCTTCGAAATTAGTCGCTTCAAGTATTAATTATGCGCCGAATGTTCAAATTAAGCATAAGCCGGATGGCAAAACGGCTGAGATTGAATTAATTCCAATTGAAGAATTGGTGGATGTAAGAGGATGGAAGGCTATTGGTAGCAAATTGAATTATCCGAAATTAACGGATGTTCAATTGATCGAAACTGAGACGGCGATGCCGGAGACAGAAGAGGTCCCGGCCAACTTGGATGAAGATGAAAAGGAGGAATTAAATGAGATGGTTGAGAGCCAGCCAAGCGAAGAAAATTCGCCAAATGAAGAAACCATC
>JBDKFF010000034.1:0-5454 GCA_039798865.1 Bacteroidota bacterium | reverse complement strand
GCCTTCGGCATCCACTTCGGATTCCGTGGCCTCCCCCATTTCATAAAATTCCCAGATGGTTTCTAAATCGTCTTGCCCGCGGGACAGTTGGTCGAATCCATCCGTCCAAAACTTCAGCCCGCGCATTTCCCGCATGGTACTTTCAGCCTTTTCCGGATTGTTCCAAAACTCAGGGTCGAGCGTGACGGTCTCCAGTTCGGAGATTAAATATTTCTTATGGTCGTAGTCAAAGATACCTCCTTAAAGCCTCTATTCTGGCTTTCAGGTCATTGAACCTGTCTCTTGTCATGTGGATTTCTGCTAATTAAAGTACAAATATACCCGATTTTGTACTAAATTGCGGCCTCATTCATTTAAATCAAGCAATAAAATGGCGCAACAATACGATTTGATCGTGGTAGGCTCAGGCCCAGGGGGTTATGTAGCAGCTATCCGAGCTTCTCAATTAGGTTTAAAATGTGCAGTCGTGGAGAAGGAATCTTTGGGAGGAATCTGCCTAAACTGGGGATGTATCCCGACCAAAGCATTATTGAAATCTGCGAATGTATTTGAATACATCAAGCATGCATCTGATTACGGAATTACCGTAAAAGGAGCCGAAGCTGATTTCTCTGCCGTGATCGCGCGTTCACGTGGGGTTGCCGACAGCATGAGTAAAGGCGTTCAGTTTTTGATGAAGAAAAACAAGATCGACGTGATCATGGGATTCGGTAAGATCCAACCAGGTAAAAAGGTGGAAGTGACGGATGCCGATGGAAAAGCGACGGTTTACGAAGGAAAAAATATCATGATTGCGACCGGTGCACGTGCACGTGCCCTGCCAAATATCCCAATCGATGGTGAAAAAGTAATCGAGTACCGCAAGGCGATGAGCTTGGAAAAGCGTCCTGATTCGATGGTGATCATCGGTTCCGGTGCGATTGGTGTGGAGTTTGCTTATGTATATGCGGCGATGGGAACGAAAGTAACGATCGTTGAATTTATGCCAAACATCGTTCCCGTAGAGGATGAAGATGTTTCGAAGGAATTGGCGAAGCAATACAAGAAAATGGGTATTGAGATCTTGACTTCATCGAGCGTGGAGTCGGTGGATACCAAAGGAAAAGGTTGCAAAGTGAGCGTGAAAACGCCAACGGGCAATCAAGATATTCAATGTGACATCGTACTTTCTGCGGCGGGTGTTATCTGCAATTTGGAGAACATCGGTTTAGAGGAAGTAGGAATCATCGTTGACAAAGGACGTATTCCGGTGAACGCTTGGTACGAAACGAATATCTCAGGCTATTATGCGATTGGTGACGTAACACCGGGTCCAGCATTAGCACACGTGGCATCGGCAGAGGGTATCATCTGTGTGGAGAAGATCGCGGGTCACAAGACGGAAGCCTTGGATTACTCAAACATTCCAGGATGTACGTATTGCACGCCAGAGATTTCTTCTGTGGGAATGACAGAGAAGAAAGCGATCGAGGCAGGATATGATATCAAAGTAGGTAAATTCCCATTCGTGGCATCGGGTAAGGCAACAGCAGCCGGAGCGCGCGATGGTTTTGTGAAGGTAATTTATGACGCCAAATACGGTGAATTATTAGGTGCTCACATGATTGGTTACAACGTCACCGAATTGATTGCTGAAGCGGTTGTCGTTCGCAAGTTGGAAAGCACAGCCTACGAAATCATGAAATCGGTTCACCCCCACCCAACCATTTCCGAGGCCTTCAAAGGCGCGACGGAAGCGGCCTACGGCGAGGCAGTCGATTTATAAAAAGGAAAGAGGAGCTCGATAAAGCTCCTCTTTTTTTATTCTCCAAAATAGGCATTCGTCCCGCCTTCCAGCCAGTCGGCCCCCGGAATCATCGCGGCAGCCTCCGCGGAGCGTCCTCCCCCTTTGCCGCAAACGGTAATGATGGGTTTATTGGTGGGCAGCTCCTGTATTCTTTCTGCAAGTTGCTTCAAGGGAATGTGTTTCGCCCAAGGAATATGACCTTCATCGAAATCTTTTTGATCGCGCACATCCAACACAAAAACTTTTCCGTGTTTGAGGAGGGGTTTAAAATCGGCTTGGGTCATCATTTGATTTCCTTGATTTGAATTTGCTTATACACAACCTTGCTTTTTGGATCGTGTGCTTGAATGGCAATCGTACCCGCTTGAACTTTCCGTGGGTCGCTGCCATTCGTGCGCTCAGCCGGTTCCGTATAATCGATGATAGTTTTGCCGTTGATTTTCGTCGTGATGTGATTTCCTTGCACAATGACGTTTAGGTCAAACCATTCCTCGTCTTTCACGTAGGTTTCCTTGGTATCAACGATTCCGTACACAGATGCGGTACGTCGCCAGTCGGTATGCGAATTATTCACCTGAATCTCATAGCCTTGTTTAGGCCAATCGTTTTCTAGGAATTTTGTGCAAACATAGAGACCGGAATTGGCACCGGCGTAGGTCTTAACGCGGGCATGTACTTCGAAATTTTTGGGCGTGTAGCCATTGTAGAAAAGGTGACCTCGGTTTCCGTTGACGATGAGCTCACCGTTTTCAATGTGGAAGGAGGCGGGGTTTTCGCTGATTTTCCAGTTATTGAGGTCTTGGCCATTGAATAGGTCGATCCATTGGGCATGGGAGGCGAAGCTTGCTAAAAGCAAGAGGATACATAGTTTTTTCATGGGGATAGGTTTAGGATATTTGTGTAAGTTTCAAATTTCTGATTACAAATCAAGCATAATTCTCAGATTAGCCTTGAGCTTTATCTGTTGATTTTGAGTCAAGCGCCCCAATTTTGATATAAATCGCGTATTATCAATGGCACGAACTTGATCTACGAGCACATCACTTAATGATTCCAATTGGCCCTTTGATAAATGCACACGCAAGTATTCCAATTTTGGTTGGACATTGGTTGTCAAAGGACAAATGAGGGTGGACAAATGCGTATCATTTAATAAATCCGTTTGCACCACAACAACGGGTCTTGTTTTACCCGGCTCGGTTCCTTTGCTTGGATTCAGATTGGCTAGCCAAATATCAAATTGCCTAATTTCCATCGCTGAGCGCTTCAAACTCCCGTAATATATCCATTGACTCGGACGTAGCCAAAGCGGATTCATTGGCCAATGCTTTTTTTAGCAATCTCCGCTTTTGTACGAGATTGTACATATTAACGGCTTCATTGATGTAACGATTCCTTGCCAAATGCAATTGTGCCGTTATTTCCTCTGTCTCATCAAAAATATGATCATCCAATTTGAGCGATAAAGTTTTCATCGTTTTTTTTTCTAAAGGTATATATTTTTGGTATATACTACAAGGCTAATGAACAGATTATCAATTCATTGATACAACATAAGGCTTATGTTCCTGAAGGTATTCTTCCCACTCTTCCCGACTCCCCCGAAAAACATTTAAATCCGCCCGATGCGTAATCGCCATCAGGTCGGCGTCAATATTGAATTGCCAAAAGGTACAATCCATCATGGCAGGTCGCCAGGTATTGGTGGAGCTTAACCAAAGTGTGTGATTCCCGAATTCTTCCTCAATAAAGTCACGATAGCCATCCCCATTCGTGTAAATGATCGGCTTATGATTGCTATGTTTTTTGAGTTCCATCATAAAGGCATGCAGGCGCTTCCTGACTTTCGTATGTTCCACATATCGGTTGCCATGCTGCTCCACATCGATCACCAGCGGAAGCTGCAAGCGGCGGCCGTCTAATTGGCGAATGAAATGCCTTGCCTGCTCCTTGCCATCGACATCAAAGCGAAAAAAATGATAGGCTCCTACGGGAATATCGCGTTCTCGGAAGGCCTTGTAATGCTGATCAAAGGTGTCATCCACTCGATTATCCCCTTCGCTAACTTTGAGGAACACAAAGTCCAAGGAATCCAAGCCATCGTATAGAACTTTACCGTTCCAATGAGATAAGTCCAAACCGCGAACATCATAGGATTTGGCGAGTTCCCAAGGGTCTCGAGCTGCGGCCTTTTTCCTTTCCGTCTTTTTTGTAAAATAGACTAAAAAACCCATCAGGGCGACAAAAAATAGTAGTAAAACGGCGACAGTTTTGGTCATTGGACTTGTTGAAACTTAGTAAACAGGTTTAATTATCAAAAATAAGGTAACGTATGAGTAAGATAATTATTTCCTTTTCAGTGTTTTAAAATTAGCATTTTGACGAACGGGCTCAAGTTCGAACTTGCGATACCACCAATAAAATCCCAGGTTGTAAAGCAAATTACCGACGAAAGCAAATAGGTCGACAGGATACGGTAAGAGGAATGTGCCTATCCCACTGGATAGAATCCAAATCAATAGGAATCCCAAAAGCCGACTATTTTTGGAATAAACCAAGCAGCCTAATCCCAAAAATGCAAAATAAGCCAACTCAAAAATGAATAGCACCGTAAAGTAATAAAGATAATTCTCCCACTTATGATGTTGCTGATTGGTTCCTAAAGGCACCATGAAGACGGGAAACAAACCAGGTACATAAATAAAAATAAACGAGGCTAACTGGGTCAATGGAGTTATAAAAACCAATAAATACGGATGATTGAAAGGTTGTTTCATGGTTATTTACCCGTAATGATCAATTGTTTCTTCTTGTTATCAATCGTAATCGTCGCATAACGTCCCATTGCACTTTGGCCAAAAAGCATTCCCGCCTCCCGATTTTCAACAATGGAAGCCATCACATTTTTCAAAACCAAACCTCCAATTTCCACCTTCTTAAGTAAAATTGTTTTCGACTCTTCACTTGCTCCATTCGCCAAATTATACACCTGACTTCCTACGTAATCACGTTCACTCAAATAACCGTTCTTCAGCATGAAGTCAACTTCCGTTCGAGATATAGAAATATCTGACGCTCCTGTATCAAACAACATATTTAATGGTAATCCATTGATTTTACTAGCCACTTCGAAAGTTCCCCCACGACGACTAGGAGTAAAAGGAATTACATAAGTTCCCGTAATTTTGTTATCATCAGGCCTTGAGACAGGCTTATTCACAACCTTCGATTCGAATTTAGCCTTCCATTGCAATACCAACGACTTAAATGCTGGTAAATTTCGAACGGCATCCAGATCGTCATCCTTTGCTAAATGTTCAAAATCCCGGTATCCTTTTTGGAAGGCTGTATCCAAATAAGCAATAGATTCATTTGGCAATTTCAACAAAGAATAAAGACAGGCGGCATCATAGTAATTACCATCTTCGGGATATTCGGTGAGTATTTTTTTCATCCAAGCTTTGGCTTCCGCCTCTTGGCCTAATTCAGCATAGGCATAATGACGAATATTACTACTTGATGCCACCGAAGTATCCAACTTAATTACTTGTCGGAAATCCCAATTGGCGCGAATCTTATCATTAAATGATTTTTTATAGGCACGCCCTCGATATAAATACGTGTAGGCCAAACTGCTATCTAGTTCAATAGCCGTCGTATAATCCGCT
>JBDKFF010000033.1:0-2796 GCA_039798865.1 Bacteroidota bacterium | reverse complement strand
AGACATCATTCGGCGACAAATTTAACTGCGCCAAGTAATTATCAATATCTACTTTATTGAATATCAAGCCCTTATTGAACACATTGATGTAACACTGAAGCTCGTCTTTCTTGTAAGTTAGGACAAATAAATTGGGAAGATTCACCCCATAAATCGGCATACCTAATTTTTGTGCAATCCACATGTAGATCACGCACAAGCTAATTGGATTACCTTTGCGAGTCTCCAAAACGACATTAATAAAGGAATTATTGGCTGCGTGGAAATTCTTGGTATTCGCCCCAAACTTCAACTGATCAAACAAAACCCCATTGATAATCTTAATCTGGTCCATCGGATGCAAATTCTCGCGAATCTGCGGCCAAACCTCGAAATAGAGTTGCTCCATATCGGCCCGCAACTGCTCCAACGAATATTCTGGAAACCGATAGGTAGAAACAATCCACATTCCCTCCAACAAATCCATAGACCCACTCTCTTTCCATTGCAACAAGCGTTGCTTCGTGGAACTGAGTTGGAAATCATGAATCATATTCTCCAACTTACTCTGAACCAAAGGATTAAGACTTAAGTTCTCCCATTCGTTTTCGAGTAGAGGAATGATTTGAGGACCCAAAGAACGCATTTTGGCTTCCACCATGTCTACGACCTCCGGATCGGTGTCGTCGAGTAATTGGATCATTGCTTTGATTGCCGGTTCTTCCATGGATGTGTTTTGATGTACAAAAATAGGTAATTTGTTGCTTGTGTCAACATCTCTTAACATTATTCCATTTTTCACTTTTTTTAGGCGAAAAATCGGCCTAAATTTGTTATTGGATTAAAGCGTTTGGCTTATATGAACATATTAATAACGGGAGGAGCGGGATTTATTGGGTCACATACCTATGTCGCCTTGAAAGAACATGGCTTCACCCCGATTATTGTTGACAATTTCTCCAACTCCACGGAAAAAGTTATTTCACAATTAGCTGAAATATGTCAAGAATCAATTGAAATCGTCAAAGGAGATGTCAATGACCCAAAGATTTGGGACCAATTGTTTACTCAATATAGCATTGAGGGAATTATTCATTTCGCCGCAGCTAAGGCCGTCGGAGAATCCGTCGAAAATCCCTTAAAATATTACCGAAACAACGTAGGTTCAACGATTTTGTTGTTGGAGAAAATGCAACAATACGGAATCAAAAACCTGGTATTTTCGTCATCTTGCACGGTATATGGGCAACCGGATACCTTGCCCGTTACGGAAAACTCACCTGTACTTCGTGCGCTCTCCCCTTACGGAAACACCAAACAGATATGTGAGGAAATCATTTCGGAAACTACCTTGGCAACCCAAGATTTAAAGTCCATTTCCTTGCGCTATTTTAACCCCATTGGGGCTCATAAAAGCGCGAAGATTGGGGAATTACCGTTAGGACCACCCGCAAATTTGATTCCTTATTTAACACAATCTGTGGCCGGTTTACGGGGTCCATTGCAAGTTTGGGGAACGGATTATCCAACACCCGACGGTACGGCGATTCGTGATTATATACACGTTTGTGACTTGGCTGACGCCCATGTCAAGGCCTTAGCCTATTTAATCAAACAAGATAAAGCACCTTTTTACGATTACTTTAATATCGGTTCCGGACAAGGAAGTTCAGTGATGCAAGTCATTCAAGCTTTTGAGTCGGCAACAGGCAAAAAGGTCAACTATGAAATACGTGATAAACGCCCTGGGGATATTACCTCGGTGTATGCATCCACAGAAAAATCAAATAAAATACTCGATTGGAAAGCTAAAAGAAGCCTAGAGGAATCCTTACGGGATGCCTGGGCGTGGCAAGAGGCAATTAAATAAGTATATGAAAAAACTCGTTATCACCGGCGGCGCTGGATTTATTGGATCACATGTTGTTCGATTATTTGTCAACAAATATCCAGACTATCAGATTTACAATCTTGACGCCTTAACCTATGCTGGGAATTTGGCTAATAATGAAGATGTGGCCGATAAGCCTAACTATCACTTCATTAAAGCAGATATTACCGACGCAGCCCATATCGATGCCCTTTTTGCTGAGCATCAATTCGACGGCGTATTGCATTTAGCGGCAGAATCACATGTGGATCGTTCTATTTCAGATCCTTTGGCATTTGTCAAAACCAATGTTATTGGAACCGTCAACCTGTTACAAGCGGCCAAAAAACACTGGGCAGGAAATTACGAGGGAAAAAGATTCTACCATATCTCAACAGACGAGGTTTATGGGGAATTACATGACCCAAAGGAGTTCTTTTTAGAAACGACACCTTATGACCCACGTTCTCCTTATTCAGCCTCAAAAGCATCATCCGACCACTTTGTTCGTGCTTTTCATGAAACTTATGGTTTGCCAACCGTAATCACGAATTGTTCAAACAATTATGGACCAAATCACTTTCCTGAGAAATTGATTCCATTAATGATTCACAATATCATCAACAATAAGCCTTTACCCGTATATGGCAAAGGTGAAAACGTTCGTGATTGGTTGTACGTGATCGACCATGCGCGTGCCATCGATACGGTATTCCACGATGGAAAAATTGGGGAAACGTATAATATCGGAGGCTTCAATGAGTGGAAAAACATCGATTTGGTGCATTTATTGTGCAAAATCATGGACGAAAAATTAGGGCGTACTGCTGGAACCTCCGTTCAATTGATTACCTATGTAACCGATCGCGCAGGCCACGATTTACGTTATGCCATTGACGCAAATAAAATCATGAAAGAACTTGGCTGGAAGCCAAGTCTTCAATTCG
>JBDKFF010000032.1:0-4150 GCA_039798865.1 Bacteroidota bacterium | reverse complement strand
ACGGACTTCTTGTAGGAGTCACCTTCTTGTTGGGCCGTTTTCTTACGTTGACGCATGAGAATTTTCAAGTGCTGACCTATGAAAATTTAGCCTTAATTAAGCCAGATCAAAAGGCGCTCTTGATACAAGATTTGATGGAAAAAACAGGCCAACCGATTCATCGGGTACAAGTGGTTAAAGTGGATTACCAACGCGGCGTTGCCCAATTAAAGGCTTATTATTTTTCAAAGGATAACGAAACCTATTCGTCGGATGCCGAGGCTTAAGTTTCTACTGTTATTATTACTCTCATTCAGCAGTTTCGCGCAAGTTGATACGCTTACCAACGTCGAAGTTCGAGCCTCCCGGCCCGAATTCGGCAAACAAGTCTTTTACCCGAGTGCCAATCTCACGAATCTAGGTGGTAACCTACTCGATGTCTTAGCGAACATTCCATCCATTTATGTAGCAGGAGACGGCAGCATTCAATACCGAGGAAGCCAAAGTTTGACCATCTATTTCGACGGGAAACCGTCGGGGATTTTGTCCTCCTCGCGCGCAAATGCCTTAGCCCTTTTTCCGGCTGATCGCATCGAATCAATTGAAATTATCTCCGCCCCCGGTGCGAAATATTCCGCCGAAGGAAGTACGGGTATACTAAATATTGTCTTGCGGAAGGGTGGAGCTTCCCAACAAGTTCAAGCCAATCTCCAATGGGGAACCCATGACCAAATCGCGCTTTCCACGCGCTACGGGAATGGCATCAAAAAACTCAATTACTTCTTCGATTATAATTTCAAACAATCCATTCGCGATAATTACCAGTCTCTCTATCGCGAGAATCCGAGCCCCTTTGGTTTCTCCCAAATCAATCAGGAGACCTTTGAGGTTAATCGGGATTATAACCATGCCATTCAAGGCCGAATAGAATATAGCCTAAATCCCCGTTGGAGTTTAGGCGCTCAATGGATCGGTCGTCTGGCATCGGATCATAACGATGAAAAGCGCTTGAATCGTTCTCAATTCGTTCGCGCGCCTGACCGCTATTACATTCGCGATGCCGACAAGCGCGGAGAAGATCGCGGGATGGATATTTTAGTATCCCTGCGGACCGTAGGAAAACAAAGAACCTCGGTGAACCTGGATTTCCTTTGGATACGGAATCAGGGTTCCGACCAAAATGATTTCTTACAACGCTATTTTTATGAGGGCTTCGATACCCCAAATTCGAATATTGCGAACCGCATTGAGCAATCTTCTGCGATTAGTTCGAATTATACGCTGCTTTTTCAGGGGGATTGGGAGACGCAGTATTCGAAAAAACTTCGATTGGAATATGGTTTTAAAGTGACTGAACGACTTTTTGATACTGATTTTCGCTACGAGCGTTTACGGGGAATTTGGGAGCTGGATACAAGACGTAGCAACCAATTTACCTATTTGGAACGCATTCAGGCAATCTATGGGGCAAGCCGATGGGTGAATGATTCCTGGGAGATCCAAGGTGGTTTACGTTTAGAGGCAACGCAGGCGAATTTGAATTACGTCCAATTGTTCCCATCCTTTTCGGCAGAGAAGCAAGTAAGTAAAAACCAACAAATCGGTCTGCGCTTAAATTCGCGCGTCAACCGGCCGTCGTATAAAGCCTTGAATCCCTTTATTTCCTTCGCAGATCCACTGAATTTGCAATCCGGAAATACGATGCTCCAGCCGGAAAGAACCTATTTGGCGGAAATCGAACATTCGTATGACCAAGGTACTTTTCATACGACGAATCAATTGTTTTACCGACGGGTCAATCAACTGGTAGGTCGGGTGAGAACTTTTCTCGAAGGGGATACGACCTTAACCCGCTTTGAGAATATTTCACATTCGAATACCTTGGGTTTTGAGAATATCAGTTCCTTTAGCCCCACCAAAAACTGGAAGGTCAACCTGACGAGTTCGATTTATCAGACCGACTTACAAGGCGAAGTAGCCGAGATGAATTTGAACTTGAATCGCTGGAGCTGGAATGCCCGTTTGAGTCAAATTTGGAATTTGTCGAAATCAACATCCGTCCAACTGAGTGGGATCTACCAGTCGGCCCAAATTCACCCACTCGGAATTATTCAAGGATTTTACACAGTGGACCTTGGTGTCAAAAAGGAATGGAAAACGTGGGTGTTAAATGCTCGGGTGAACGATATCTTTGATACCCAACAAACCTTTTATGACTCGCGTCCTTTTGGTTATGTCAATGATTTGTTGAAGAAAAAAGAAACCCGAATTTTCTATGTAGGAATTGCCTTTAAATTGGCTCCTAAGAAAAATTCGGGTTTGAAAAATCGGAAAGCTGTCAATGAAGACGAGGCCGGGGAAGACGATTAATTCGCTCCTTTGACACGTCCTTTTTCGGCATCTAAACCAGTTGACCGTTGACGAGCTCCTTTGATGGATGCATTACCAAATCGGTATGTAAAGTTCAAACGCACTACGCGTGAGTCATTTCTCGGTTTAACCAAAACGTCTAAGTCGGCATATTTAATTTTTACCTGCGGATTCGAGGTATACAAGATATCTTGTGCATTAAGACGAATCGTCGCGCGTTTCTTCATGACGGTTTTCTGAATACCCATATTAAGCGACCCTCCCGCACCGAAAATAAATGCACCTTCTAAACCTCCCGTAAAATAATTTCCGCCCAATTCGATTTTAATGTCTTTGGGTAGGGTAAAGGTATGGTTGGTGGATAGGTAAAACATATTTCCGGATGGCGAGATATTCGATGCTGAAATAGTTCCCTTTAACTCTGCGCGATTGAAGAAAATATCGGTATTACTCGTCCACCATTTATTGATCGGTAATGGAAGGGAGACGCCGACGCTATACGTTGTCCGTTTCGCTAGATTCGCCGTCGTTTGGAAGGTCTTGCGTGTTTCTGCTTCTTGCTTCAATAACTGGGTAATGACCTGGTCCGTATGGCTATAGCCAAAGGTCGTCGAGATGGCTCCCATATAGGTATGGGTGAATTCCAACGAGTTGGTCAATTGAGGCATCAACATCGGATTTCCCACGTTGTAGGTATAGTTATCGAGGAAAAAGACAAATGGATTTAGATCTGAGTAGCCGGGGCGGTCGATGCGCCGACTGTAATTTATTCCCAGGGTATGCTTTTTAGAGGCCTCATATTGTAAGAAGGCGCTTGGGAATAATTGCAGGTAATCGCGGTGAAAGGTTTTGTCGGGTTCCCCGGTGTAGGATTTAGAGGTTCCGTCGGCCAAGGTCCATTCTCCTCGAAGACCGATTTGGTAGCTCCATTTTCCGATGGCTCTTTCGGTATTCAAATAAACGGCATGGATTTGCTCCGTGTATACAAATCGATTGCTTTGGCCCGTTAGAAAATTATAGAATTCTGCCAGATTCGATTTCGCTCGGAATTGTAAATCATTATCCGTGCTTACCCAGGATGACTTCATTCCCATTCCCCATTTGGCCTTCAAGAAGGAAGGGATCACATAGTCGGATTTCAAGGAATATTGGCTAATAAATGATTGCGATTGGGTGCGTAATAATGAATCGGGTTTGATCGGCAGGTACAAGGGGTTCACGTAGCGGGAGCGGTAGTTATTCCGACTGTCATCTACGAAGCGCGCATGGTCTAAATCGATCGTTAATTCCCGACCTGTAGAATCATACGTATGCTTGAAGTTGAAATTTGCTGCATAGTTGTAGAAAGGGTTTTCCAAGGAATTGTAGGTATCCAAACGCGATAACACTTCATTGCGGTTATTCATTTGAACGGTTTGGTTTAAGCCATCTGTCAATTGATTGTGGTTGTATCCACCGGAAACCAAAATACCCACCGTCGTTTTAGGTGAATAATACCAGTCGACACCACCTTTTAATTGAGAGCTTTTGTTTTGATTTGCATATTGAAAACTTTGTTCCCAGTTCTCTTGTTGGGCCGTAAATCGTCGCATCAAATAATTGCGCTCCATGTTAGGGCGATTAACGACCGAGGCATTCCCGAACCAGTTCCATCCGTTATTACGGTAATTGACATTCGCTCCCACCGATTGACGGAAAAAGAATCCTTGTGCCAAGGTCGCATTCGCGGACCCGTTCATGCCGATGTTGGCATTCTTTTTCAATTTGATATTGATGATACCACCGGTTCCCGCCGCATCAT